>JAYEJE010000214.1:0-7256 GCA_034660415.1 Methanobacteriota archaeon
TGCGTTCGCGTTATCTATCGCCCCTTGGATTGATTCGCCGGGATTAACATAATGCTGTTGTGCTGCGGATGCGGATCCAAAACTCAGGAATGCCAGCGTAGCGATTAGAACTGCAAATAGCAATGCCGTTCCAATTTTTCCTCTTTCGTGTTTCACTTCTTCTTTTCCGCTCCTAGAATATAGGCTCAATCATTTTGCCGGGTTTTTTATTATTTCTGATAGTTTCTTTTTATATATATATATACTTACCAACGTGTAATATTTGATGGATTTTCGTATGCTTCCAGAACTATTGGTCATCCATCAGCAGATAAAACGTATAACTCCGCTCAAAGAATCAAGCGCCAGATGAAATCAGCATGCAGAAAGATTCAATAGTGCAAAGTATTCAGTAATTTCCTTCAAGATGCTTAGTGTGAAAGACAAACGACATCCATGATGTCCATCTTCTCTCTCATCTTCTCGACAAAGCTATTTATGCTTTCGATATGGTCATAATATCAGAAAAATCCTCTAACTTCTTTGCTTCTGGATGATCTGGATGTTTCTTGAAAAAAATGGCTTCTGAATCCGTAGAACAAGAACCGCTTGAGTGTATCGGTTTCATGTCCGTAGATACAGCGCGCAAATCGGCTATCCCTACCGTGTAATATCTCCCGTGATACGTAGCCAAAAAGCTCTTCTTCCTATTCTCCTATCCCCTCATGTCTATAAAATTCCCACTGCTTCAACTTCATTACCCGTGACGGTTGTAAAGCAGCGGTGGATGAAACACATTCCCTTTTTGATCAAACTTTTCTAAAGTTTGGTTGAGGTCTGCTACCTAACTACTGAACACAACCCGATAAAATGCAAATTCGCGGCTTAACGAATCAACATTATTCTTCTTGATTCGGAATCCGTGTGATTCGCCTTCATACTCCACATATTCATACCTAATCCCCTTTTCTTCGAGATTTCGCGCTAACTCGCGTGAGCATTCAGGCGTGACGATTTTATCTTCTGTACCCTGGAATATGATCATGGGCGCTTTTAATCGATCCAAATGATTTATTGGCGAACGCTCCCTGTACTCTTTCTCGCCCGCAGGCAATTTCGCACCAACTAAATTATCTATATATCGTGACTCAAACTTGTGCGTCTCTTCCACTAACGTAATGAGATTGCCAATCCCATAGTAACTTGCCCCAGCGGTAAAGAGATCAGGATATTGAGTCATAACTCGCTGCACCATATAGCCACCTGCACTACCGCCTCTAACTGCAACTTTTGCACCATCAACCTTCCCGGCCTTTATTAAATACCGCACGGCATCTGCCACGTCCTCCGCATCAATAACGCCCCATCGTGATAGCAATTCATCCCGAAATCTCCGACCGTAACCAGTACTACCACGGTAGTCCACATCAATTACCGCAAATCCTGCAGAAGTCCAGAACTGTATAGTCGCGGAAAATACACCTCTTGCACTACTTGTTGGACCGCCATGCGCCATCACCAATAACGGTGGTTTATCATCTTCCGGGGCAGTATATCTGCTATTCCGTGGCATGTAAAGAAAACCATGAGCATGTTCCCCATCTTTTGTAGGATAAGAAATGAATTTTGGCAGAGATATATCCGCGCTACTCATCTCTATACTTGAACTTGTCTTCAATATTTTGTCTGCTTTCGATTCTATATCCAAACAGGATATAGCATAAGACTTCTTAGCGCTTGCACCGATAAAGAATACCCTGCCCTGCGCATCTGTTCTGATATTGCTATAACAGGATAAACCGGTTTCAACTACGGATAGCGATTTCTTCTCCGGATCAATGACGACCAGACAATCCGCCCCATCTTTAACCATCTTTGCTATTATTCGATTATCCGGTAGGAAATCATAATTACTTTGTCCAAACACCCAGTGTGGTTCACCAAATTCCGCCTGCTCGGCTGTAATCTGCGCTACTGCATCAGTATAACAATACAGATTCCACCAATTCGCGGAGTCCAACTCAGTATCTACCACTTTGTCCATAACATAGTATAGTTTACCTTCGCTATCAAATCGTGGGAAACAGATAGAGCCACCATCGGCAACCTTCTTCACATTATGCAAGGCGTTGTCTTCAAACGAGCCCATCATTAATTCCGTACTATCCCAGGGCATATTAGGATGATCCCACTGAAGCCATGCCACTTCCTTCCCTGTTGGAGAGAAGATTGGATCGGCATAGAAGTCGCAACCTTTTGCAATTATCTGTGGCTCGGATATACCTTTAGCGGCCAAGTCCAAGACAGCCAATAAATTCGCGTTTCCCTTATCGCTATACTCTTTCTCGTATACAAAGAGGAGTTTCGTACCATCCGGACTCAAAGTAAGAGCGGCATATTTGCCTAACGACCCGTCTTCATTCGTTATAGGGGTAAGTGGCACTGCTTCCGCGTTATCTTTTGACTGGTAATAGATGCGTTGATCATCGAAATTGACGAAATAGATAGTATCCTTGTCAACTGTGTATGCCCCACCGCCATATTCATGTACCCGTGTTCGTACATTGAACCCCTGCGGTGTAATATCTCTAACCACGCCATCTTCATCTCGCTGCACCACAACGCATCTGCCCCTTTCTACGGGCCTCATCTCAACCCAATACGTTCTTTTACCCACAACGTGTATCTCATTCAATCCAATGCTGTCAGAAAAGACCTCTTCTGGCGTGATTGCAGGCTCCCAGTCAACAAAAGGTACTTCTTTGCTCATAACGCTATTTACTATCTGTACATCATAAAGAAAGCAACTGATGGGGGCAGGGCAACTTATTCCTTGGTGATGTGCTCTACCACCCACTTCACACCGATAACAGACGGGGCATTATCGGGCAAATCCAGAATAGGTCTGCCTTCAAGATCATATTCGGGTATTAACGTGTCAAATGGGACTATCGCATCTATTTCGATGCCATTCTTCTTCGCTTCCTCTATCAACCGCTCCTCGGCACCCGCGGGTATTTTATTTGCTACATACACCATCCTCTGCACATTCACGTCTATTGAGTCCGCAATCTTTTTCAGTCGCAATGCGGTTTTCATGCTCTTCTGTGTGCTATCTAGCACAACGAGCATGACGTCTACGTCCCTTGTCGTTCTCCGGCTGAGGTGCTCCAAACCCGCCTCGCAATCGATTATAGTGTAATCGTAATTCTTCGTTAATATATCCATAATCATACGTATTATGTGATTTACCGGGCAATAGCAGCCAGGACCCTCGGGTCGTCCCATAACCAAGAGATCATAACGATCTTCCTCTTCTATTATCTCCGCTATCTTCCCCTCAAATTGTGATCGCACATCCAGTGATATATCCTGCTGCTTCTCTTCCAGCAGGCTTTCCCTTATATCTCCTACCGACTTAGCATACGATATACCGAGGGCCTCGGGCAGGTTAGAATCAGCATCTGCATCCACAGCTAATATGCATATATCTTCATTTCCTTTAGACTCGAGTAGTTCCCGAATTAAAAGTGCAGCAATAGCGGTTTTCCCGGTTCCACCCTTGCCTGCTACCGCTATTACTTTTCCCTTTCTCATAGATTACCCCGCATGCACGCCGGCCATGCGTTTATTTACTTCTATGTCGAGATTTCAGCCTCAGGCTATTTGAGTTGCATTTCCTGCACCTCTTCGCCCTAATCGGATTTCTCGCGTTACAATCCATGCATATCTTCATATTGAAGAGTCTTGCTTCTGCTTCTGGAAATCTTGCCATTGTCTGTTTTCACCTCTGTATATCTACTTTACATGCAGGCACTATAAAAAGATTTAAATCTTTTCCAAAAGAAGGGATAAGAGATGCAGCTATGAGAAGAATAAAAGTGGGGGTATTGGGAGCAACGGGAAGCGTGGGGCAGAGGTTTGTGCAGCTTCTGGACGGGCATCCCTGGTTTGAGCTTGGAGCGCTCTACGCTTCTGAGAGAAGTGCGGGTAAGAAATACAGCGAGGTAGCGAAATGGTTCCTTCCGTATGAGATGCCGGAGGCAGCGGCCGAAACAGTGGTGAAATCCGTTGACGACATCTCTGAGACCGAAGACATAGCACTTATGTTCTCTGCTTTGCCCAGGCCAACGGCAATCAAAGTGGAGAAGAGCTGTGCGCAGGCAGGATATGGTGTTTCCAGTAATGTCGCGGTGCATAGAATGGAAAAGGATGTGCCCCTTGTTATACCGGAGGTAAATAGAGACCATTTGGCATTAATAGAAGAGCAGAGATCGAGACGGGGTTGGGATGGGTTTATTATAACAAATCCTAACTGCTCGACAATTGTGATGGTCTTGAGTTTGAAGCCTTTAATGAGTTTAAAGCTAAAAGAGGTGCGGGTATCAACAATGCAAGCGGTATCGGGCGCCGGATACGCGGGTGTGTCGTCAATGGCGATATTGGATAATGTACTACCGTTTATAGCAACGGAAGAAGGTAAGATGGAGAGTGAACCACTAAAGATACTCGGTACTCTGGAAGGTTCGGAGATAAAAGATGCAACTATCAATATATGCGCCTCTTGTCATCGCGTTCCGGTGATAGACGGGCATACGGAAGCGATATGGGTAAAATTTGAGGATAGTGTAACGGAAGCGGAAGTAAAGAACGCGTTTGTGAACTTCCCTAGAGAGATTGACACGCCGTTCTCACCGGAAAAGCCGATAATAGTACGTGAGGAGCAGGATAGACCGCAACCGAAGTTAGACCGCGATGCTGGTAGAGGGATGAGTATATCGGTAGGGCGGATAAGAAGCGGGCGGCTGGAGAACGAAGTAAAATACATTGCGCAAGGCCATAACACAGTAAGAGGCGCTGCGGGTGCTTCTATATTGAACGCCGAGGTACTGATGGAGAAGGGGTATATATAATTCGTATCTGCTCAAAAACATATGGATTTTTGAGCAGATAGTGCAAAATTCAAAATGCAAAATGCAAAGTTCAGCAGATGGCGTTTAGAGTTAAGCTCTGACGAGCGAGTCTATGCTGAAGCCGTATACATGAGTTCAAATATGACGATGGAAGCGAAGATGAAGGGGGGGGCTTGCTCAAAGCAATCGGGCGTAAATTCGCGGGTGAAACGATGTTTTTAACAGAAATTACTCCCGCGGGAGGTGAAAGCCTCTTTTTTATCTGCGTTAATCAGTGTTAATCTGTGTCGGTATAAATATTTTTATAGGCCTTTACTTTTGGTGGGCCATAAATACTTAACCAAACACACATGACAAGACATTAGGCAATGTGCATAATAATATCGCCATACAGATCAACCGAAAAGCTCGTGCCTGGGGGCACAACGATGGTGGAGTCCGCAGCTTCAATAATTGCCGCGCCTTCGTGCTCCATGGGCAAATCATCTCTTCGGTATACTGGTATTTTCTCTCGCCCATCCACAAACAGCACCGCTCTATATCCAACAGGTTTGCCCTTACCGTTAACTACAACCTTCGGTGGTTTCGGCTTAGCTCGGGCTGCCATCACCTGCAACCGAACATTAACGATTTCTACGGCCTCCGAAGGCATATAATAGCTGTATTGTTGGCGGTAGCAATCGTAAAAGCGTGTTTGTGCCGCTTCCAGGCCCTTGTAGCTCACGTTCAGTTCATAACTCTGACCAACATAGCGCATATCCAGAGATGGCAACAGCATCGTATCCTCAAACTCAATATCCTGCACCATAAACTCTCTTTTGGCTTCTGTAGTAAAATCTTCTATCGTCTCATTTACAAACGCTTCTGCTTCCGCTTCTCCCACTCGCAGTATGTTAGTCCTGCTATAATCCAGTTGCACATCAGATACCAGGATACCATAGGCCGAGAATACACCGGGTGCAAAAGGAACGATAACTTTTGGGATTTTCTAAAACCATTTCGCCACCTACGAAGTAGCTCGGATTGATAAACCCGCATAATAAATCGGCATCTGTTACCGTGACGTCCGTTCCACCGAGCCCGTAGCAGATAGGGCCCGGGGAAGCACCTGCACTTTCGGGTCCCACACGTAAAGCGCCACCCGCATCTAACCAGGCAATGCTTCCGCCGCCCGCGCCAACAGTTACGAGGTCTACCAGCGGCATTTTTAGCGGTATGCCATTAATACTGCCCTCGGAAGTCCATGATAGATTACCGTTGATTACCGTAGCGACATCGGCACTTGTTCCGCCCATGTCATAGGTTATTACGTTGTTTAGCCCGATGAGGTCGCACAGGAACTTTGAAGCGGCTACTCCGCCTGCGGGGCCTGACAGGAGCATATTCTCGGGCTTTCGCTTCACAAGTCCGGATTTAACTACTCCGCCGTTGGATTGCATGACGTAGAATTGCACTCTCTGCGCCAGAATGGATTCTATACTGGTGATGTAGCCATCCACAATTCGCTTTAGATAGGCATCTAAGACGGTTGTGGACATCCGTTCATATTCGCGGAATTCCGGTAGCACTTCGGAAGAGCAAGAAACGTTTTTTAGGCCATTTCGTTCCAGCACAGCCCTTACAGCACGTTCATTTTCGGGGTTCAGAAACGAGAATAAAAAGCAGATAGCTACGGACTCAATGCCAAGAGATTTTAGCTGTTCTACCACGGCCAGAACCTCTTCTTCTGCCGGGTGCATAATTATGACACCTTCAGAGGATACGCGCTCGGAGATTTCAAAATAGTGGTCAACCAATGGCAGTGGTCTTGTGGAATCGAGCCTGTAGAGCTGTGCACGTTTTTGACGACCGATTTTAAGGACGTCCGCAAAGCCTTTTGTTGTTATCAATCCGATTCGTGCACCTTTTCGCTCTAGGACCGCATTTGTCGCGATCGTCGCGCCATGAGAGAATGAAGTAACTGTGGTGAGTCTATCCAGACCGTTCTCGATAGCGAGTTCCGGATTCTGCGGTGTGGACGGCACCTTAAATGACTCTATCTTCTCGCCATCGGAGATTACGAAATCGGTAAATGTACCGCCAATGTCTGTGCTGATATGCATCATAAATGTTACTTCTTTTGTATTTGACGATATGAAAAACTTTTTCTGGGACTATTCGCTAGGTGGAGATTGTGCATCGGCTGGCCCGTGCTAAACATGACCCGTAAGAGGTCGAGTATTTGACTGGGCTGGACTAAGCGGCTATCAAAATGCTCCAATGAGAGCGGATGGATGCTTGCCGCGTAGAGCCAATGCACAGGAGGTAACCACCATGTGGTATATAGGAATAGATGTACATAAAAAGATGTGTAACGCATGCATA
>JAYEJE010000215.1:0-7237 GCA_034660415.1 Methanobacteriota archaeon
CGTCTATTAAACCTTATACTAAAAATCCTGATTATCTGCGTCCGATAATCAAAAATTATTCTTTCTCGTTTGCTATTAGAACGTTTTCAATTCCTCTCTTATCACCATCTCTGTTATCTCAGTTATGTTTGCGAGCCAGGAATCGGTTATCCGCTCCACCTTCTTTTCTATTGCCCCCAGGTTCACATCGCTTTTGGGAACAATCTGAGCAGTTGCCACCTTCGGGTCGTCTATCCCCCTGCCTATCTCAGAGAGTATCTTTATATACACCTCCTGTATTCCTTCCACCTTCGCCACTACTTCGTTCGCTATTGTATTAGCAAGCAAATTGTATATCTTCCCTGTATGGTTAACCGGGTTTTTCCCCGGTGTTCCTTCCATGCTCATCGGTCTGTTTAATGTGATAAGTCCATTGCTCCTGTTACCGCGACCCTCAGCCCCGTCATCACCCATCTCCGCTGATGTCCCGGACACAGTGATATAAACAGAGTCAGGCGAGTCAGCCACGTTTATCATGGTATTTACTTCTCTGGATGTATAAGCTTCTGCAACACCGTTTATATATTCCTTTAGTCCGCGCCTTGTATCTTTATAGTGCTCGTAATCATCCACGTATTTAGATACAAAGGCATCACATATCGTTAATGAAATCTTATCCTTTTCTCTAAGCGCCATCACCTTCATATCCTCTCCTATCGCTTTCTCCTTGTTGCGTAAGTCAGCCATCACTTTATTTTCTGCATTAAGAGCAATGGACTCTATTTCAGAAAGGGGTGCATGCGCAACACCGAAAGAGGTATCATTTGCCATTGGCACTTCTATATTACCCTTAAAAACTTCTATAAGGTCTGAGGAGCCATCACCTATTCTACTCTCTATTATAACGTGGTTATCCGCGTCCAAGTTCCTTATGTTTCGCAAGTATTCCTTCGCCGCTTTTGTTGCTACGATATCAACAGCGATCTCTTCGCCTTCAAACCTTTTTGTTGCCCGGCCGCCCAACAATATGTAAATCGGAGAAATAACCTCACCGCCACCATATCGTGGATTTGACCTGCCGGCAACGAGTTGCACCTTATCGGTATTATGATGCAGTATCAATCCGTACTTCCTTCTATACTCCTTGCAGAGCGCAACACTAACAGCCTCTGCTATGCCATCGCATAAGCTGTCCGGATGTCCCAAACCTTTCCTTTCCACTATCTCTATCTCTTGCTCTTCTACTGGTTCCGTGCTTACAGTCTCAACTTTTATATTCCTCTTTACTGATTTGCTCCCACTCATTTTTACACCTTTTCTTACCTTGACAAAAGAACTAAATTTAAATCCCTTTAGTAAAACTATCTTTACTAAAGAAAAGTTTATTGGGAATTACCGCACTGTTACCTGTAGGGTCATCTATTATTAATGTCATACTTGCTTTACCCGCTTTTATTCTGTCTATCTGCTCCAAAACCGTCTCGGCACGCTTCTTCGCAGTACCTTCTACCTCTCGAGCCAACATCTTCACCACCCCTTCCACTCGATTTAATACGCCTTCAACAGTGGAAATAAATGCGTCACCCCTTTTTGGCTCTACGCTTACAAACAATTCTGGTATCTCTATGGTTCCAAACGGCGACCTTATAACAATGGCATTTAAATCATCTGTAGAAGAAATAACCATCTCACATCTTGTCCTCTTCTTCTCTGTGAGCACCATTACATCAGTAGTATGATACCCGCATGATGAACAAACCGCAGTAGTTATCATTATTTCGCCGAAGAAAGGGATTTTATAGGGCACAAAATGTAATTCACTTTCCGCACCGCAAAGAGGGCATTCCTCTTTCACCGCATTGCAACTCCGAGGTAAGAGCTACCGCCCACTCAGTTTTTTCCGCTCTATCCTAATTCCTTCTGGTGCTATAATTACCATGTCATCACCGATACCGGCAATGTCCCCGCCCACATCAAATGCTGCCAGCTTCAAGTCTTTTATCGCTTTCTCTACCAGGACTCGATCCTGCCTTGCCAGCGATATATCAAGAATCAGTATATTGCCCGCATATATCTCCTTTTTCAATTCGGGGACATCATATAAACCGGTCAATTCCGAAGTCTTTATGTGCAGCTTTACGCCTTCTTCATCCATCATATCTGCTTCATACTCTTCTATGTCCAGGTCTAGATAATCGCCCGCATTCGTACTCCCCCCCTTCTTCACAAATAGCTTCTCAAAACCCTCTTTTATATTCATTTCTTACTCCCACTCCCGTGAACAATTAATATCCTTCTTTCTTGACACATAAAAATATGGCTTTTATCAGTTAAATAGTATCTCATGTTTTCATTTCATTTCATTTCATTTCATATCCTATGTTCATTAAAACTTCCACAACTTTTGCATTCTGTTCCCGTGTCCCCACGCTAATCCGGATAAGAGAATCATTTGCACCCCTAAACGAAGCGCAATCCCGCACTGTTATCCCATTCTCTATTAGCGTGTCACAAACGGCATACGATTTCCGTGGTGCGACATCTAGAAGCACGAAATTCGCCTGCGAGGGATACACAGCGAATAACTGCTGCAGATTCGACTCGAGGAACTGTCTCCCATCTCGCACCAGCTCTACGCTCCTACGCAAATGCTCATTATCACGTAACGCCACAATTGCAGATTTTAAGGCTATGTTATTAACGGTAAAGGGGATAGAAACTTTCTTATACTGACTTACAAGCCATTCTGGTAATACCCCATATCCTACCCTTAGTCCAGCGAGCCCAAAAGCCTTTGAGAATGTTCTTAATATCAGCACGTTCTCATATTCGTTCACCAGTTCCTCCAATGATGTATCTGCGAATTCCACATACGCTTCATCTATGACGACCATAGAATTTGTAGATTCTATTATCGCACGCACGTCATCCCTAGATATGCAATTACCAGTGGGGTTATTAGGCGAACAGACGAAAATCATCTGCGTCTTTCCAGTGGGTGTTAATTCTTCGACCGGTATGCTGAAGTTTTCAGCTCTCTTTACATACCTTGGTATGCCACCGGCGATTTTTACAAGTGACTCATATAAAGAAAACGTAGGTATGGGTATTATCGCTTCGTCTCCCTTATCAACAAAAATCTTAACGAGAGTATCCAGCACGCCATCTACTCCGGCACCTATGACGATGTTCTCAACACTGGCATGGACATATGTTGAAATCTCACTCACAAGCGCTTCTTCATTCTTCTCCCACGGATATATGCTCAGGTCCAATTCACCGCCTTCCAAGCTCCTGACTATCGCTTTTATCACTTCCGGGCTGGGACCTAAAGGGTTTTCATTGGAACTCAGCTTTATCGCCCCCTTTACCGATTTACCTGGTTTGTACTCTTCTACTTCCTTTAATGAAGCACGCACACGCATTCTGGTTTCTCCGTATGGATAAATACAAATGTTTTATTAATATTATTAAAGAGGATTACTAAATCCATATCAAAAATGGAAGCGGGCAAAATTTGTGCTATATGCAAGGAAAGAGCGGCAATAGATAAGTGCAGTGTTTGTGACGTTCCACTATGTAAAACGTGCATGATAGAAATAACAATAGAAGATACTCATCCTTCTCATCGGATAAAAGGCATAACAACCCGGGGAATAATCGGAGAAGCGGTAAAAAAGAAGGTTGTATGTCCTAACTGCGTGGAGGAAGTGGACATCTTCTAAAGCACTTAACTTTTCTCTTTTTACAAAAAGAAAATTTAACCCCTAAAACTGTACTAACGCTCATATCGGCAACACACCATATGCCGTGAACAAAGTCGAGAACAGAATTGCGATCATGGTCATTGCTTTAATTAGAGGATTTATTGCAGGGCCTGCGGTATCTTTGAACGGATCGCCGACCGTATCCCCAACGACCGCAGCTTTATGTGCATCGCTACCTTTTCCGCCGATATAACCATCCTCTATCATCTTCTTCGCATTGTCCCATGCGGCACCGCCATTCGCCATCATCAGCGCGAGCATCAATCCCGAAATAATCACTCCAATTAGCAGCCCGCCGAGCGCAATCGCACCAAGCAAGACACCTACAATCACTGGCACTACTACTGCTATCATTCCCGGCACGATCATTTCCCGCAACGCTGCGGATGTAACAATGTCAACGCATTTGCCGTATTCCGGCTTCGCTGTGCCGTCCCATATTCCCGGTATCTCCTTAAATTGCCTTCTTACCTCTTCAACTACCTTGAACGCACCCTTTCCCACTGCACGCATCATAACCGAGCTGAAGATGAAAGGTAGGAGTCCGCCGATTAACAACCCTATGAGCACAAGAGGATTGAAAAGGCTAAATTCTTCCGGTGCTATCCCTACTTTATGTAAATAATCAGAGAAAAGAGCTAATGCAGCAATTGCTGCTGATGCAACGGCATAGCCTTTAGTTACCGCTTTCGTCGTATTGCCCACTGCATCGAGCTTGTCCGTAGTATCTCGAACATTGGGCGGTAAGTTGGCCATCTCAGCAATGCCACCGGCATTATCTGTTATTGGACCGTAAGAATCAAGAGCGACAATCATGCCGGTAGTCGAGAGCATAGCAACTGCGGCAATTGAAATACCATACAGACCGGCAATAGTTGAGCCAGTGACCAGGAAAGGCACGAGATACGCAACCAGTATCCCACTGCAGATTATCATTACGGGCCAGCCTACAGACATCATACCAACTGCAAGACCGGTGATCAAATTGGTGCCTGCACCTGTCTTACTTGCATCTGCAATATCCTTTACCGGTGCATGATTCTGAGTGTAATATTCGATAGCCACCACCATAAGCGCCATTATTATTATCCCCACAATCGAAGAGATGAATATAGAAATACCAGCTAAGTCATTGCCGATTAATAGAACAGTTACCGGATAGAATAGAATTACACTGATCACTGCGGCTGTAATTACGCCCTTGTACAATGTTCCCATGATGTTCTCTTTCTTGCCCATCCTAACTGCGAAGATAGCAACAATAGAAGCGAAGATCCCAATCGCGCCCAAAACAAGAGGATACTCAACAAGTGCTAACTCTGCCGCAATGGCAGGAAAAATACCCGCTACTTCTTCTGTATTTAATATTAAACCACCGATGAGCATTGCTGCTATCGCAGTAACCACGTAAGTCTCAAACAGGTCGGCACCCATGCCTGCACAATCACCAACGTTATCACCAACGTTGTCTGCAATTACACCCGCATTTCTCGGATCGTCCTCGGGGATTCCCGCTTCTACCTTCCCCACCAGGTCCGTACCGACATCCGCAGCTTTTGTATATATCCCGCCCCCTATTCGGGCGAATAAGGAAACCAAAGAAGCGCCGAAACCATACCCTACCACGAGGTCTACGGCATGCGTTGCGCTTTTTGTATCGCCTAAACCGCCATAAATCATATAAAAACAACTTGTCCCAAGTAGTGCGAGCCCTACCACCGCAAGACCGGTTACGGCACCGCCTCGAAACGCAATTGCAAGTGCGTTTCGCACACCTGAGTACGCGGCTTGTGCAACGCGGGCATTGCCACGTGTAGAAACAGACATACCAATATAGCCTGCTGCTGCAGAACCGGCTGCACCTACCAGAAATCCTATTGCAATTCTTCCGGAATCAAAAAACCCACCTTCATATACGTTCGAAAGTGCAACGGCTAATATCACTGCGATTATTACCGCAACGATCGCAATCGTCTTGTATTCCCTGTTCAAGTAGGCAGATGCACCCTCTTGAATAGCTCCTGAGATGTCTTTCATCTTATCGCTGCCGGCATCCTGCTTGAGCGTATACCATGCAAAAATCGCTGCGAATATCAGGCTTACGAGCCCCGCAATCGGTGCTAACCACAGTGAGTTCATTTTTGTATCACCACAAAACAAATTTTTATTAATGCTTTTATGTTTCTCTCTTTATTATTACTTACTGCACTCTTCTTTTTTCATCTTATACCTATAAATAGCTTTGTTTTTTTCACGACCCGAATGAAGAAGAAGGAACTGGAAATTCTGTTAGAAAAGTTGGCTGATCTAATTGATCCGGCTGCGGAGAAGGAGCAATATTCAACGCCTGCTACGGTAGCTTCGGAATTACTCCATTTCGCTTTTATGAATGGTGATCTTGAAGACCGAGTGGTATACGATCTCGGCTGTGGTAATGGTATTTTAGGTATCGGTGCGAAATTATTGGGTGCGAAAGAAGTAGTCGGAATCGACAGTGATCTGCAAGCGATAGAAGTTGCGCGAGCGAATAGCGAGCGAATAGGTGTGGCAGTGGAATTCAAGAGGTGTGATGTGCGAGAGGTAGAAGGGAAGGGCGATACAGTGGTAATGAATCCGCCCTTTGGTGCACAGCGGGAAAACAGGCATGCAGATAGAATATTCTTGGAGAAAGCTTTTGAACTCGCACACGTTGTTTATGCTATCCTTAATGCCGGCAGTGAACCCTTTTTAAGGGCTTTTCTGCCACAAGCAGTGATTGTTCGCTTTCCGGTTGCATTCCCACTGAAAAGGCGGTTCTGGTTCCATAAAAAGGATAAGAAGGTCATGGTGGTTGATATATATAAGATGGCAATTTAGCTTAGCTAACCACAAGATTTATATTATCCGCTAATTGTATTAAAAGAGGTGGAGATCATGATAACCGCGGAAGAAGTGGTCATGAGTCTACCAATGCTATTAAACGGATATCCAGAGCTCAGCTCAGAATGGTAATATTTGCTCCAAAGTAAATTACAAACAATTTCCAAATGAACGAGGATTATATTGCAAGAAGTGCGCAATTAGCGTTGCTATTAGAAGTATCCGCATATCCTAAGCCAGGTAACGTTGACCGGACGCACGATTTCGCAGATACGAGCTACGAGCATTTTATCGCTTCTTCGGTTGCTGTGTACCCAGTTTTAAGAGAAGCGGCTGCGGGAGTTTTGGGTGTGGGAGAATTGATAAGAGCGGGCGTAGAAGAAAGTATGACGTGGCAGCGAGGTGGGAATACTCATTTTGGTGCGCTACTTTTGCTTATGCCCTTAACGATGGCGGCGGGCGCTTGTGAGCGTAGTGATATGCAAGAGCTAAAGAGTAAAGCTGATGAAATCATGCGGAACACCGGTGTGGATGATGCAATAGAAGTTTACAAGGCATTTTCAACGGGCAAAGTAAAGGTGAGAAGAGATGTGCCCGAATTTGATGTTATGGCGGAAGATTCGCTAAATGAG
>JAYEJE010000216.1:0-7199 GCA_034660415.1 Methanobacteriota archaeon
ACCCTCAGATAACGGTAGACCACGGTTCTGGGATAGTTCTTGCTAATGACGTTACTCAGGACTGTACTGACCATTACCAGTTGCAACCGCAGCTAGAAATGACGGTTGAGAACATAGATGGCTTGCCAGAATGGACAACGGTGAGTATGGATAATGGCTACTTCAACGGCCCCAACCTGCGGTATTTGGAGGAGAAAGAGGTGGATGGCTATATTCCAGACAGCAAGCAGGCTCAAGAGATGAATGGTAAGAAGGTAAAAGACGGTCCTTATTCGAAGGACAAGTTTGAGTATGATGAAGTGAATGACCAATTTATATGCCCTAATGGTGAGATACTCACCAGAAAGGGGGAGTACGAGTATAAAGGTAAGCTACAGTACTCCTATTATGGTGCAAACTGTGGAGAATGTCCTTCCAAGGAGGAATGTGCCGGTAAAAGCAAACAAAGAAAGATCACGAGCGATGACTACGAGGCAGAACGTAGGCGGATGGCAGGTAAAATGTGTTCCGAGAAAGGGAAAGAGGAATACAAGAAGCGTAAGGAGACTGTTGAATGGCCCTTCGGCAACATAAAGCAAAATATGAAGTTTCGGGAGTTTTATACAAGAGGGATAGAAAACGTGCGGATAGAGCATAATCTTGTGTGCACAGCTCATAATCTGAGGGTGATGTGGGGTAAATTAGGTGGTAGTGTGGCTACATTATGTAATATTAAGGGTTTGGTAGCTAATTTTACATTTAGGGTATCAAGTATTTAGGTTTTTATTCGTATTTCCTCTCGGAGCGTCAGGAACTTTCGATTTATGTTGATTTACGGTCATTGTCTTTATGTACAATAAAATTTTATAATTTATTTGTGGGACAGCCTGGAAAGGTTTTAAAAGATTTCCTGACTGGAGTTACGGTTTTGGAAATAAATGAGGAAATCAGCAAGAAATTCGGAGAACAAAGGGCGAAGTTAAGGAAGCAAGGTAAACTTATTGGTGATTTCGATCTACTAATTGCTTCTACCTCTCTTTGCTACAATCTAACTCTTCTTACATATAACATAAATGAGTTTGAGAGAGAGGAGAATTTAAAGATTCTTGAGGCGTGAAAGCTATCTCACCTTCAACCCATATCTCTTTGGTCGTTCACTGCTAATGACCTCTACACATCCTTTTTTAACCAACCATTCGCTCTATTTGAGTTCTAGTTGCAGCCTCTTTCATATCCAATTCTTTTGCCAGCTCCTTAATCGTATTTGTTCAACGAAGAGGAAGAAAACTTCAAGCGGATAATTTCGAGAGAAATAGGACTTATCATGCCGGGCAGTGAGTTAATTCAACTGCATGAGTGCAGGTAGTTAGCGGTTCATAAAGGTATATCGGTCGCTCCACTTTACCGCAAGCGACCGATATAGTATGACTAATTTGTTTATGCTGTTGCATGGTCCTAAAATAAAATCTGAATTTCCGAGAGTTTTTATATAGCACCATTTACACATAATTGTGTCCTGGATATATATCAAGGTCAACCGCTAAGGGCTAAGGGCTAAGGGCATTTAAGGCGTATACGAAGTTGGGGGGAAAAAAAAGAAAAAATAAATTGTGGACACAGATTAACGCAGATTAACACAGATGATAAGAATCAACACGGTTAAACAAAAATAGATCTGCGTAAATCAGTGTAAATCTGTGTCCTAAATTAAAGAGAAGGAAGTTATACTTTATATACAATAAAAAATGTTTCTTTAGTCAAGTTTTTAAAACTTTCTGAAAGAAAAGTTGTTGGTAAAATCTTCTTTTTGAAAGAAAGGCTTTTTATTTATGATAGGGATAATGACGATAGTATTAGGGCTAGAAGGGACGGCATGGAACCTCAGCGCGGCAGTGGTTAGTGAAGAGGACGTACTATACGATGCGGAATCAACGTATAAGCCGTTACAAGGCGGTATACATCCGCGTGAAGCGGCGCAACATCACGCATCGGAGATGAAAGAGGTAGTCACAAGAGCTTTAAGGGCTGTTAAGGAAGAAGGGATACAATTAAAGCATATAGATGCGATAGCATACTCGCAGGGGCCTGGCTTGGGTCCCTGTCTCAGAACAGTAGCGACCGCAGCGAGAGCGCTCTCGATATCGTTAAAGAAACCCTTAATCGGCGTTAATCATTGCATCGCACATATAGAAATCGGGCGATGGCGATGTGGCACGAGAGACCCGGTAGTGCTATATGTAAGTGGAGCGAACACGCAGGTACTGGCATACCGTGCGGGAAGATACAGGGTCATGGGCGAGACACTGGATATAGGACTAGGGAATGCGATAGACAAGTTCGCTCGTTACCTGGGTCTGAGCCATCCGGGAGGCCCGAAGATAGAGGAATGGGCATCTAAAAGCACTAACTATGTCCCGCTGCCATATATAATAAAGGGTATGGATTTATCCTTTTCGGGATTGAGCACTGCGGCTAAGGCCGCAACGGATTCGCATCCGGAAGAAAAGGCGGGCATTTGTTATTCCTTTCAGGAGACTGCATTTGCCATGCTTACAGAAGTAACCGAGCGAGCGATGGCACATTGCAGCCGGGACGAGCTGCTGTTAGCTGGTGGCGTAGGCGCGAACAAGAGGTTACAGCAGATGCTCGGAATAATGTGCCGAGACCGCGGAGCAAGATTCTACGTGCCCGAAGCCCGCTATTTGAAGGATAACGGGTCTATGATTGCCTATCTTGGTCTGATAATGTACAAACACGGAGACATAACGCCACTAGAGGATTCAGGAGTTAATCCTCATTTCCGACCCGATGATGTCAAAGTCACGTGGCGAAAAAGCGAAAGGTTTAAAAGTTAGCAAAAACCATTTAATAACGAGTACCATACATACTATGCTCCCACTATATGTCGACGTCTCAGGTAAAAGAATAGTTGTTTTTGGCGGCGGTATCGTTGCAGAACGTAAAATACGCCAGATCTTGGATACAGACAGTGCCGGCGGAAAGATGATTATAGAGGTCTACAGCCTTGACTTTATACCGTCTATAGAATCAATGAGTAAACAAGGCGTAATTCGATGCTTCCAATCCAATCTGAGGGAGCAGGATATAGGAGAGCTCCTAAAGGGCGCCTTTTTATTGCTCATTTGTACCGATGACCGACAGTTAAATGATCATATCCTAAAAGAGGCGGCTAAATGTGAGCTGCTTATCAATTATGCCGATTACGGGGATGCGTTTATGTCTTCGGTTATTAACAAGGGCGGATTCATTATTTCGGTCTCCACAGCCGGTAAAGGGCCTGCAATGGCACGATATATGAAGAAGAAGATCGCAGCGCTCGTAGGCGAAAGAGAGGCGAAAATGTTGCAGATACAATCGCGGCTCAGACGTTATTTGAAGCTGCGGATAAATGACGAAGAGCAGCGACGTACGATTTTGAACAGTGTTTTGGAGGATCCGGAATGCTGGTCTGCACTGGATGCGCCCATAGATATTGCGGAAAAGGCTATTTTTAGGATTGTAGGAGATAGATATGCATAAACTTGCTACTTTATGGTTTTCGTATAAAAAATGTAGTGTAAAGGAACTGGAAGAGATAAGCGAGCGTTTAAAGCCCGAGATATTCGTAAATGACCCGCGTGTGGATGGATATGCAATTATAAATACCTGTAACCGCGTAGAGGCGTATATCAGTTCGGACAATTCAAAAGCGGTCTTAGAGGCGGTCGTTAATCTTAATAAATTCGGTAACTGCGGTATTTTCACCGGTGAAGACGCTTTATGGCACCTCATGCGGGTCGCTTGTGGACTTGAAGCGATGATGGTGGGCGAGGACCAAATTCTGGGTCAGATAAAGAAGTGCTACTTAGATAGCAAGAAAGAAGGTACAATCGACTTTATTCTGGATATGGCGTTCGACCGAGCGATAAAAGTAGCGAAGAGGGCGAGGACAGAGACGGAAATAAATGAAGGGTCTGTTTCTATTGGTTCCGCAGCGGTTGAGCTTGCAGAATACGTTACCTGGGGGCTGGAAGGCAAGAGCATTTTAGTATTAGGTGCGGGAGATATGGGTACGCTGGTAGCAAGAGCTATATCAGAGAAGAAATTGAAAGCGATGTTTATCGCAAATCGAACGTATGAAAGAGCGAAGGAGTTAGCAGAAGAGGTCGGCGGCAAGGCGGCGAAACTGGACGAAAGTGAACGGTATCTCTCGGTCTGTGATGTCGCCATAAGCACTACCTCTGCACCACATTATGTCCTGGATTATAATTTGATGAAACGGGTAATGGAACATCGTATAAATGATAACGTCCTGCTCATCATAGACATAGCGAATCCGAAAGATGTGGAGGCGCGAGTAGGCGATATAGAGGGCGTGGAGTTGTATAACCTGGACAGTTTATACGAGATAAGTGAGGAGAACCTGAAGAAGCGGCTTTCTGAAGTTGGTAAAGTGGAAGAGATAATAGAGGAAGAGGTAGAACTATTTAAAAAGCTTTTGAACCGTAAAGAGGCGGAAAAGCTTATTGCTATGCTTTATGAACATGGCTCGCGTATAAGAGCGGAAGAGAGGAAGAAAGCTATACAGTATATAGAGAAAGGACGAGACCCCAAAGAGGTATTGGATGCTTTCTCTCATGCGGTACTATTTAAAACGCTTCATGCACCTGCGATGATGATCCGGAACTACATAGAGAAAAGAGGCAGCGTCACCAAAGGACGGTGTGATGAGTGCGATAATGGTGTCAGCGATTTTATCGATTCCCTCATGGTTGAGTTCGAGAAGGTTTTGAAAGGCGAAAAATAAATTCTACCTATAAATTTAATTTAGGACACAGATTACACAGATTTACACAAACCTTTCTTTAAGAAAGAAAGCTTTACCAAAGAAACAGGTGTTTGCTAAAAGTTTTTTCTAAAAAGGTTTAGTGTTAATCTTGAGAAATCTCGTGGTTTTTTTTATTAGCATACAAATACAATTTATATGTGTTATGTCTCGTTTTCATTCTAACCCTAACCGGCGACTTTCAAGGGTTGTTCTAATCGCCGCGATATGCGTTTTTAGCACACAATTTGGCGTTACTGTTATCGCGCCATTGCTTGGAGAGTGGGTAAGAAGTCCTGATATACCAAACCCATTTCTTGTATCGGGATTGATAATCGCCACTTTTGCTCTTGTAAGCTTATGTCTAAACATCCCCAGTGGAATTATATCGGATGTTGTAGGCAGGAAACCGCTGATTGTAATCGGGCTTTTGCTTTACGCAGTTGCTGCGGTACTATTTCCATTTTCTGGGCATACTTATGATTGGATATTTGTAAGAGCGTTACAAGGCGCAGGAGCAGGTTTGTTCTTCCCTGCAATTGCTGCTTTGCTCGCGGATGTTACAAGCCACGAAGAGCGCGGGCATGCGCTTAGCGTGTACAATATAGGTTTGGGTGTCGGTTTAGCGGCAGGACCTATTTCAGGAGGGTTTCTGTTTGACCGCTATGGAATGTTCATGCCGTTTCTCTTTTGCGCGGCCTTTGCACTATTAAGTGCAGTATTAGTGCTGTTTTTTGTACTTGAAGAGCCAAAAAGAGGACAGAAGGTGCCGGAAATGAAAGATAAGAGAAAAGGTTTATCGTTATCTGTAGACGGTAAAAGGGCATTGATAGTTTGCTGTATTGTGATCTTTTTTGGTCTTGGTGTTGCGTCAATGGCGAGTGCAACGTTTGCGCCTTTTGCTATTGATAACTTTGAGATTGCAGAAGATCTCATTGGCACGATCCTTACAGTGATGTTCGTGGTCTTTGTGCTACTGCAGGTAGGATTCAACCGGCTGATGAAGCTGGTAGGCGAGATTATGCTCGCGATTATCGGATTGCTCTTGTGTGTTTGTGGTTTGCTTGTGCTCGGCTTTGCAACTAGCGTCCCGGAACTTTTTATAACAGGTGTGTTCCTCGGTGCCGGTCTGGGCGCGATTTCACTCGGTACGTTGACTTTAGCATCGAAAGCGGCAGGAAAAGGGCAGGGCGGAGCAGTAATGGGGATTTATTACACGACTTTTTACGCAAGTATGGGTACTATACCTATTGTCTGTGGTGCGCTATCAGATATATTCAATGCGCGATTGCTGTTTCTGGGGTATGCGGGACTGCTGTTTGTGCTGATGTTTGTGGTTTGGCTGGCGGGTGGTTCTCTACGTGTGAATGGAGCACAATAAATAGTTGGTGCGGAATTATATAAAACTAAAATCTTTTATTTTTTGACACAGATTAACACAGATTAACGCAGATTATAAAGATCAACAATGCCAAACTTAAATTTAGTTTAGTAAATCCGTGTAAATCTGTGTAAATCTGCGTCCTAAATTAAACTATGTCGGTAGAAGTTATACTGTATATACAATGTAATTTTATTTGATGAGCTCACGCAAAACAGAAATCACCTCGTCTAGCTCATCCTTACTTATAACCAGCGGCGGCACCAACCGAATCACGTTATTAGAAGTGCAATTAATTAATATGCCGCGTTCGAGCGCATCAGCCACTATATCTGCACATGGTTTCGTTAATTCGATCGCGATCATCAGCCCTTTTCCCCTTAGCTCCTTCACTATCGGATAGGACCCGATCCCAACAGTATCCCTGAAATATTCACCGAGCTCTTTTGACCGCGCCACTAACTTTTCCGCTTCTATCACGTTTATAGCCGCTAATGCAGTTGCACATGCCAACGGATTACCGCCAAAGGTAGACCCATGCTCACCGACTTCGAATTCTATGCCCTCTCTAGCGAGCATTGCCCCTATTGGGAATCCCGCACCCATTGCTTTTGCTAATGTCATTATATCCGGCGCTACACCCTCATGGTCTTTACAGAACCATTTACCTGTGCGACCAAAACCGGTCTGTATCTCATCTAGAATCAATAATACGCCTTTATCGTCACATATATCCCTTACCGCCTTCAAATACCCGTTTGAAGGCACGATTACGCCCGATTCACCCTGTATAGGCTCTAATATAACCGCCGCGGTGTCTGTATCGATTGCAGCACCAATT
Source organism: Methanobacteriota archaeon (assembly GCA_034660415.1). Classification (GTDB taxonomy): domain Archaea; phylum Halobacteriota; class Syntropharchaeia; order Alkanophagales; family Methanospirareceae; genus Methanophaga. Next base: position 7,027 of record JAYEJE010000216.1, read on the forward strand.
GCTGCTGCATCGTTGTATCGCACGAATTTAACGTCCCGCACTAGTAACGGCTCAAATACGCCCCTCAACCGTGTCTCGAACGTTGCACTCAGGGAGCCGATGGTTCTGCCGTGGAAACTGCCCTCAGTAGCTATGAATTTACGCTTACCGGTCGTTTTAATAGCCAGTTTCAA
>JAYEJE010000217.1:0-7113 GCA_034660415.1 Methanobacteriota archaeon
AGCGTTGTTTCGGATGTTGTTAAAGTGGTTGTTATAGATGCGGTTATTGTTGCTTGTGGAGTACAGGCGGATGCCGTAGTTGTTGTTTGAAGCAGTGTTGTCAGTGATCGTGTTGCTGCTTGAAGAAGACAGCTCAATGCCGCAGTAGTTGTTCGAAGCAGTATTGCCAGAGATCGTGTTGCTACTGGAATGAGACAGGCGGATGCCGTACTCGTCGTTGTTCGAGACGGTGTTGCCAGTAATCGTGTGGTACTTGCTCGACCATGACAGGTAGATACCATAGTTATTGCCCGAAGCGTTGTTATCATAAATGTTGCAGTGATCTATGATATTGTCGAGATATATTCCCGCTTTTCCACTACCCGTAGCGCCATTGGCAGTGAATCCCGATATGCTTACATAATCCGCAGTCACCTCAAAGACATGGTCATTTGAATATAAAGCATTAACAGTGGTAGAAGCCGCGCCGTTTTCCGACCGAATAGTTAATTGCGTGTCCACATCCACATTCTCTGTGTACGTGCCGTCCTTAACGCAAATCGTTTCTCCCGCGATTGCATTATCTATTGCCGCTTGTATCGGCATATCAGTTGGATGAAATGCACCACCATCTCGCCACCAGCCGGTTGTAATTACACATATGTCGCCACAGATGCAGTTGGCCTTTTTTCCATCGCAGGCAACATCAGCACTGCAATTACTCGAGTTCCAGATTCCTGTATCTGTACAATTACCATCATAACATCTCTTCACTGTATTACTCGCGGTACAACCGCAGATAGTACCATTAGCTTTGATACTCGTATTTCCTGTATCTAGCCATTTCGTATCGTTTATGCTGTAATTACAGCTTCCTTCGGAACATTCATAATCCCGGTATTCCTGTTCCTTCTGCTCCTTCTCTTCGCATTCGTTCTCGTCTACCCATCGCGTGTTACCGGTATCCACCCAGCTATCGTTATGCCTATTGGAGGAAGTATAGTTGCAACCTGTCCCATTACCCGCGCAATAATAGTCTCTTTCTTCGCAACCATCGCCATACGGATAGCAACCATCTTGTTCATTGCAATTTCCACAATTTGGGTAAACACCACAACAGGTATCCGTGCCTTCACACTCTTTTGGGAGTTCTGTTACATTCCATATCCACAGTTGCATATCAGAGCCATTTGCATTCGATGCGATTGCTGTGACGTTGTGCTCACCTACCACATCCGCAAGTAACATGCATTTAGCTTCCAGTACACTCTCGTCTGTCAGCACGAGCATATCATTTAGATACCAGCTCACGTCAGCCGCTTGATTTGTCGTAACGTTAAATATCCTCCCATTGCCGACCGTGTCATCAACATACGATAGAGGTGTGAAGGAAGTGATTCCTGGTGATGCAAGAGAAACACAATTACAAGTAAAATTGCATATTCTACCATCGCCACAAGATTCCCCGGGCTTCTTTCCATCGCAGGCAACATCCGCAGAGCAATTACTCGAGTTTCCGATTCCTGTATCTGTACAATTATCATCATAACATCTCTTCACTGTATTATTCGCTGTACAACCGCAGATGGTACCATTAGCTTTGATACTCGTATTTCCTGTATCTATCCATTTTGTATCGTTTATGCTGTAATAACAGCTTCCTGCGGAACATCCATAATCGCGGTATTCCTGTTCCTTCTGCTCCTTCTCTTTGCATTCGTTCTCGTCTACCCATCGCGTGTTACCGGAATCCACCCAGCTATCGTTATGCATATTAGAGGAAGAATAGTTGCAACCTGTCCCATTACCCGCGCAATAATAGTCTCTTTCTTCGCAACCATCGCCATGCGGATAGCAACCATCTTGTTCATTGCAATTTCCACAATTTGGATAAATGCCACAACAGGTATCTGTGCCTTCACACTCTTTTGGGAGTTCTGTTACATTCCAGATCCACAGTTGCATATCAGAGCCATTTGCATTCGATGCGATTGCTGTGACGTTGTGCACACCCACCACATCCGCATGCAGCGTGCATTTAGCTTCTCGTACACTCTCGTTCGTCAGCACGAGCATATCATTTAGATACCAGCTCACGTTAGCCGCTTGACTTACCGTAACGTTAAATGCCCTCCCATTACCGACCGTGTCGTCAACATACGATAGAGGAGCGAAGGAAGTGATTTCCAGTGGTGCGCGAGAAACACAGTTGCAAGTGGAATCGCATATTCTACCATCGCCACAAGATTCCCCGGGCTCTTTTCCATCGCAGGCAACATCAGCACAGCAATTACTCGAGTTTCCGATTCCTGTATCTGTACAATTACCATCATAACATCTCTTCACTGTATTATTCGCGGTACAACCGCAGATAGTATCATTAGCTTTAATACTCATATTTCCTGTATCTACCCATTTCGTATCGTTTATGCTGTAATAACAGCTTCCTTCAGAACATCCATAATCGCGGTATTCCTGTTCCTTCTGCTCTTTCTCCTGGCATTCGTTCTCGTCTACCCATCGCGTGTTACCTGTATCCACCCAGCTATCGTTATGCATATTAGAGGAAGAATAGTTGCAACCTGTCCCATCACCCACGCAATAATAGTCTCTTTCTTCGCAACCATCGCCATACGGATAGCAACCATCTTGTTCATTGCAATTTACACAATTTGGATAAATGCCACAACAGGTATCTGTGCCTTCACACTCTTTTGGGAGTTCCATCACAGCCCATATCCACATCTGCATATCAGAGGAGCCATTTGCATTCGATGCAATTGCTGTGACGCTGTGCTCACCCACCACATCCGCATGCAGCGTGCATTTGGCTTCCAGTACACTCTCGTTCGTCAGCACGAGCGTATCATTTAGATACCAGCTCACGTTCGCCGCCTGATTTACCGTAACGTTAAATGCCCTCCCATTACCGACCGTGTCGTCAACATACGATAGAGGAGCGAAGGAAGTGATTCCTGGTGGTGCAGGAGGAACATAGTTGCAAGTGGAATTGGAGATTCCTGTATCTAGCCATTTCGTATCGCTTATGCGGTAATTACAGCTTCCTGCGGAACATTTATAATCGCGGTATTCCTGTTCCTTCTGCTCTTTCTCCTGGCATTCGTTCTCGTCTACCCATCGTGTGTTACCGGTATCCACCCAGCTATCGTTATGCCTATTGGAAGAAGTATAGTTGCAACCTGTCCCATTACCCGCGCAATAATAGTCCCGTTCTTCGCAACCATCGCCATACGGATAGCAACCATCTTGTTCATTGCAAAGCGGATCCACCTCAGAGTTATTCTTTTTGATTTTGTTTCCGACCACACTACGGTGCCCAAAGGCATAAACAGTATTTGTTGGAAGAAGATTGTGTATAGGGGAATAAGAAAGATGCGCTCGCTCTGACATAGGCGGCCCGTCCGCCACTGCTGTCCCTAAAAGCACTACCGCTACTATCAGACCTGCTACCAGTACAAATCCTGCCAACCACAGTTCAATAACTCCCGCCCTCTTCATTTTTTATTGACCGACCTCCTGCGCTTATGTACCCTGACTAGACCTTCTATAATACTCTTTTATATATGCCTTCATATATATCTGATATGTTGTATCTTGCTTTTAGAATACCTATGAGGGATTGCATATGTGTTCGGTTAAGTGCGACACAACATAAATAATGACCTCAAAAATAAAATTAATTAGACGTTTGTGATTTTAATCTGCGTTAATCTGTGTCAATATTTAATTTGTATTTGTTCAGCTCCTTTTTATAACCACGAGATTACACAGATTTTCACGAGAAAAAGAATATTATTGGCATAGTTTTAGTACACTATTAACTACTTTATACCATATTAATCCCTAGTTCTTGTGTTAATCTTGTGAAATCTCGTGGTTTTTTTATTGTACTTGTGCATCATATATTATCAGCTCAAAGCGCAGTTAAGTTACATCTCTTCCGGCGCATTTATACCCAGCACGTCTAACACGTTACTTAAGACAACTCGTGCGCAGTCAACGAGCGCCAACCTCGCTTTTCTATGCTCTTCATCTGCATTTAACACGGGACAATATCTATAAAACAGATTGAAATACTCGGCAAGCTCACGTGCGTATTTAGCAATTCGATGCGGCTTCAAATCGGATGCCACGCCCGCTATGAGATACTCAAATTTTGATAGCATCTTTATCAATTCTCGCTCACTATCTTCACGCAACAGAGCGGCATTGTAACCCTCAGTGGTAAGAACGCCTTTTGCCGCAGCAGCCCGTAAAATGCTGCATGCACGTGCATGAGAATACTGAACAAAGGGCGCACCTTTCTTCTCTATGTCCAGAGCATCATCAAAATCAAACACTATATGCTTATCCGGTGATACTTTCACCATATCATACCTCAAGGCACCTATACCAACCATCCGAGCGATTTCCGGCTTCTTGACTTCGTCCAAATCGTCCCGCCGCTTTTCCACCTCTTCATATGCACGCTCCTCGATCTTCGCTATTAGCTCGTCTGCAGAGATATATCTGCCTGCACGTGTGGATAACGAGCCGGAAGGCAAAGAAACAAACGCGAAAATGACATATTCAGGCGCTTTTACTGACAATAGAGCCAGCGCTTTTGTCAATTGCTGCGAGACCAACTCGTGGTCTTTTCCAAATACGTCTATCATCCGGTCGCATCGATTACTCTTCCAGCGGTGATATGCGAGATCGCGAGTGGTGTAAAGCGAAGTCCCATCAGATCGTTTTATTACCAATTCCTTCTCAATGCCCTCTAATTGCAGTAACAATGCAGTCCCATCTAATTTAACATTGCCTTTCTGCATTAACTCGTTCACTACCGCGTCCACTGCCCCGCTACGTACAAATTCACCCTCCAGGACGAATAGATCATGTTTGATATTCAGTCTCTTCAGCGTTTCTTTTACCCCGGTGAGACATGTATTCACTACGGTTTCATAGCGTCTGACCGTAGCGTCATCTCCCGCCTCGTATTTACGCATTAGCTCCTCCACGGCATTTGCATATTCGCTGTGCTCTTCTAACTCACGGTTCGCAGCGATATAGACGTCGGCAACAGCATGGTCACCTTTTTTATCTGCTACGAACGCCATTCTTCCCGCGCCCCATACGGCTACTGCTATTTGCCTGCCCAGGTCATTCACGTAATATTGTGTTTCCACATCAAACCCGGCACGTTTTAGCACGCGCGCCAGAACGTCACCAATAATAGCGTTTCTTAGATGCCCTATATGCAATGGCCCATCGGCATTTGCAGATGTATGCTCAATAATAATCTTACCACTATTCTTCTCAACGGGCTCTAACCCGGCCCTTAGCCTCTGCAACGTCTTATGCAAGAAGAACTCGCTCACGTAGAAGTTGATATAGGGTCCGGTAGCAACCGCATGGGAGATTAATGTGTTCTCTGCCGGCAGATGATTTACTATATCCTCTGCTATCTCTTTCGGTGCTCTTTTGTATACGCGAGCTAAAGAGAAAGCAACGGTGGATGCGAGATCCGCATGGTCGCTTTCCACTATCTCCAGGTCCTTGTACTCATAACTTGCTAATGCTTGCTTCAGCACTTTTTCCACTTCTGCTTTGAATTCGAGGAACATGTGTTTTTATATAGGATGGTGAAAGATAAAATCATTCTTTTTTATCCGTAAATAATTTATATTGATAACCCGATTTTCTCTTTTATCTTTATCTGCTCAATAAACCGGCTTATAATATCTGCCTCGCCCTCTGCAACTATTCTGACATCATAAGGCTTGATATTCTCTACAAATCAGCGTAATCGCAGCTTACGCGCTATTCGCTCCACTTCATCTCGATAGTGAATATATCTTCATCTTTATGTATTTTAGCTCTTCAATAAAGTCCTCAAAAGCTAATGCAGCGAGTTCTGCTGCCCTTCCTACTGATATTTCTCCTTCTCTATACAATTCAGTGGCAATGAGTATCCTACTCTCTTTTTCTACATTTTTATGCTCTCCGATGATGCCTACTATGTCAGAAGGGACTTCTACAGATATATTTGCCAATTTCTCACCCTCTTTCATATACGTCACCACAATAATATAAAACGGGAATGAAAATGGGCTCTTTTGACTTTAATTTTTAAGCGCCGATTAACGCCATCTGTTGAACGTTGACTTTTGCACTTTGCATTCTAATTTAAATTTTGCATTATCTGCACAAAAATCCATAGGTTTTTGAGCAGATACATCTGTGTCAATAATTGATTGTTATCCAAAATGAACAGCAATCATAGTTTGAAAAAAAAAAAAGCGAAAACAAATCTGAAGTTGCGAATACCTTGACTCTGGATTGTTTCTCATCCCGGTTCTTTTCTAATTCTGCGAGCAACCTAAGAGGTGCGAACAATTCAACCTCATCGGAAAACAATATGCCCCGCGTCCAACTTTGTAAATTCTTGCCCTTAGCGATTATTCCTGCGAACAGCTCATTTGCATCTACAACGCTTATTTGCTTGGGTATACATATATTTTTCGTATTTGGTTCTTGTTGTAGATAAAGTATATTTTTTGCCACCGAGTATTTTCCCTCTGTGTGCTCTGTGGCTATCCTTTTCTAAAACATCTTTTATTGAGATGAGATCGTTAATACACCATCCCTCGCAATTTGATGTCTTCGAGGATAACTACTTCCTCTTCTTCCTCAACTCTATAAACAATTCTGTATTCACCCACTCTTAATCGATATTTCCCTTTTAGCTCTCCTCTGAGCCTTTTAATATCTTTCCCGTAAAATGGATTTTCTTTCAGTGTATCTATAGCCTTGCTTATTCTTGCAATAGATTTATCATTGAGCTTTTTATATTCTTTTGCTGCTTTATTGTGCAGGAGAATTTTGTACATCCCTTCTCTCTTTCTCCCAGGGAATAAACTCATCCATCCTCTTGCTCTCCCAAGCATCGTCTGCAGCCTTAATATTTTCCAGTGACTCCTTATCCCTTAGGACTTCCCTAGTAGCCTCCCAGTCCTCTTTTTCTTCAAGATATTCGATGAAGTCAAGTGCTGCTTTCAATCTGCTATCGGATAGTGTCTTTATCTTCTCAACCACCCTCTTTTGATATCTTATAACATCCCCCATTTCTGC
>JAYEJE010000218.1:0-7098 GCA_034660415.1 Methanobacteriota archaeon
TTCTCTTTTTTTATTTTTTAGTTTAGAGCGCTATGCAACAATCATCGCCATTATTAGCCGGACAGGCATCTGTTGCACTAACTGCACGAGGACTTGCCCGCGAGGAGCGATTGGAATAGTTCCATAACTAAACGTTAAAAATGGAAAAGAGCGTTAAGACAAACATAAAATGCGAGAAATGTGGCAAGCCAATATCAGGAGATGTTTACGAGTTCGGAGGTCTTAAGCTGTGTGAGGATTGCTATCTGGATGATGTAATAGCGTCTCAGCCGAAGAAATGCGCAATGAAATGAGGACAAAATGAGATAATAAAAAGCGGGAAAAGAATAAATTAAAGGATGATTACAATAAATTAATGGTTGACGTATCACAATATAAGGAACTGTTCGTAGACGAGTCAAGAGAGCATCTGCAATGCATAAGTAGAAATCTGCTAACGTTGGAGAAAGAATCAGATAACACAGACGCATTAAATGAAACGTTCCGGGCGGTACACACACTGAAAAGCATGGCAGCCACAATGGGATTTCCAGATATGGAAGAGCTATCGCATGAGATGGAGAATGTGCTTGATGTCCTGAGGAAAGGGGGAGAACCAGAAGAAGGAACAGTTGATCTTCTGCTTGAATCCCTTGACGGGCTTGAAACACTTGTCGAAAGTGTGGCAACAGGGAAAACGGTAAAACTTGATTTAACTGCATTGCATAAAAAACTGAAAAATATTCCAGCGGAGAAGAAAGAAGATCTTGAATTACCAACCGTTACAGCGGAAGGGGCGGTTGCCGGGAGAGTTAGTCCATCAATACGGATAAGTATAGAAAAGATACAGGCATTGCAGAACCTTGTAGAGGAATTAGCGATAGCAAAGATGAGCCTACTACAGATTGCATCAAAATATGCCAGCCATGAACTCAATGAGATAACTGCCACAATAGACCGGCGCACATCAGAATTGCAGGACCGGGTAATGCAGATGCGCATGTTCCCTGTTGGATACCTATTTGACAAGTTTCCAAGAGCAGTACGAGATTTAAGCAAGAAAACAGGAAAGGAACTGGATTTTATTGTATCTGGTAAGGAGATAGAACTTGATCGTCTTGTGCTTGATGAGATAAATGATGCAGTACTGCATCTGTTGCGTAATGCGGTAGATCATGGGATAGAAAAACCAGAAGATAGAAAGAATGCTGGTAAGGCGGATAAAGGAAAGGTTATATTGAGTGCAATAAGAGAAGGGAACCATGTTGTTGTATCCGTTGAAGATGATGGCAGAGGAATAGTTATAGAAGAACTCAAAAAGATAGCAGTGGAGAGGAAAATCATAACCCAGGAGGAGGCATCGAGGATGAACGACGCAGATGTTTATGAACTTCTGAGTGAGCCCGGGCTGAGCACGGCAAGAGAAATCACTGATATTTCAGGCAGAGGTGTCGGTTTTGATGTTGTTACATCAAAGGTCAACTCACTGGGTGGAAGCGTAAGAATAAGATCAGAAAAAGGCAGAGGTACAAACGTTGAATTGCATCTGCCTTTGACTATCGCTATTATTAAAGCATTACTCGTTGGTGTGGAAGACGAAAGATATGCCATCCCTTTAGATTCAATCCGTGAAATAGTAGCAGTTGGTGAAAAGGATTTGAAAAGCGTTGAAGGAAAAGAGATATTTAGGTATAGAGAACAGGTTCTGCCACTCTTGAGACTGAAAAACATCTTGGACGTACCAGGGGACAAAGATCGTATAGGTCCTGTGGTGGTAGTGGAAAGAGCCGAAAAATTCTTTGGGCTTATGGTTGGTAGACTCATAGGTCAACAGGAGATAGTAGTCAAGCCATTAAGATTCAAAGGTAGGACAGAGTTTGCTGGTGCTACAATACTCGGTGATGGCACGGTTGCACTCATCTTGGATGTGGGTGGGTTGGTGTCTGCTTAAATTTTCTGATATATTCCCTCCTTCGCATTGACAGGCTTAAACAATTTCCTTGCAGTACCATATAGCATCTCTGTCTTTCCCAAAACGAAAAAGCCCTCATTATTCAAGGCATTGCAGAACTCCATGTGCAGCCTTTCATGCATAGCATTTGAAAAATATATGGACACGTTCCTACAAAAGATCACATCAAAATGCGCAAGTGGCTTACCGGAAATCAAATCATGCTTTTCAAATTTCACAAGCCCTTTTATCTTATCTCTGACCCTATATTCCCCCTGATCAAAAACGAAATACTGTGACAAAGAATCTGCCCCAACATTCTTGACCTCTTCAAAAGTATATTCGCCTTTCTTCGCTTTTGCTATGCTATCACCGTTAATATCCGTGCCATGAATAGAAATAATGAAGTTTTCGGGGGTTGCACCTAAAAAATCGTACATCAATATTGCGATAGAATACGTTTCCTCTCCGGATGCACACCCGGCACTCCAAATCCGTATTATCTTCTGCTTCTTCTTCCGCTTGTCCTGAATAAGTGTGGGTATAACGTTTTTTCGGAAATAGTCAAAAACCGAAGCGTCACGAAAGAACTCGGAAACGGTTATCGTGAATGCAGCCATCAGTTCAGTGTATTCCATAGGGTCACTATTCAGAAGCTTTGCATAATCCCTGTATGAATACAAGTTGTTCGCTCTTAACCGAATGGCAAGTCTTCTTTTTATATACGTATCCCTGTATTGGTTGCAATCAAATCCTTTATCTTTAAGTATCTGGCATTTTAGAACTTCAAAATCCCGGTCCTGATTGGAGATTAAATTTTCAGTCATGATTTTAGACATATTAGTAAGGAATTGCTCAAATCATATACTTGTCGTGCTTTAGTGCAAAAAACATTCATCCACCCTTAGATGCTCAGCCCTAAACGACCTCCTATTGCATATACGCTCTATCAGTTCACTTTTGTATGCCTTTTCTTTTACTTCAGGCACAAAATAAAACGTCTCTTTTCTCGCTCTTTCTTTATTCAACTTCCCTTCTCTTATTATCGCTTCTCCATCTTTCAAAAGAAACGAGCAATTACCCAGCCGCTTCTCTAACTCTCTTCCATCTGTATTTTCATCCATGTCATATATCGCGATATCAGCATCCGCACCAATACCCAAATGCCCTTTATTCTCTAACCCAAGCTGCCGTGCCGGATTAGTCCTTGTTATCTCGGCAAGTTCGTATAACGAATACTCAACATCTGGCATCAGCTCTTTTCTATTACCGCGACTCAGCAGCCACGCGAATAGCTTAGGATACGAAGAAAACAAACACCCGCTGGGGCTATCAGTAGAAAAGGAGATGTTGGAAGACGGTAGATATTCTAATGCGTCCAATGCAAATCTCAGTGACTTATTATTCCCTTCTCTCTTCTCGTCTACTTCAGAAATTATCAACGGCTGCTCTAACCCGATATCCATGCTCACGAACTTTTCTGTCGCTGCCCCATAGCCAATCCGCATATTTACAGCTTCATCCTGATACGGACTAACAATGCCGAGATCAACAGCGCCACCCTTATTTAATATCTCTATCGCCGCTTCGTATCGCGCGTCATCTTCTATGCCCGAGCCGATATGAGCCATGTGGAATCCACGTAAAAGATTTGTATCTTCGTCCAACAACTCCGGATATGTCCGCAAGAGAACCTTCGGCGCCTTATATAGATCATAAAAGAATTTTAAGCATTTCGTAACGTCTATACCACGATAAAAGAACCCTTTCTTTGCATATCTAACCCGTATATCGTATATCTTTATGCCTATGGACTTAGTGAGGTCCAAAAGAAGTGGCAGGGCGCTTTTCACACTTGCCTTATCCCCTTCTCTTATTTCTTTATCCATATCATACAAGCTTAGAACAAGGAGTGCTGAGGTGTCCACCAGGGGTATACTGCTGAGTTCGTGATGCACGTAACTCGCGGTATTCAAGGTCATTAACGGCTCGTTCACATGCGTATACCCCATCCGGGCATATGCATATCCTATCTCACCCACAGTGGGGAAGCCAAACGTAAATCGCGCTAAGTTCAAGCCATAAGTTGCCACATGGCTGTGCACGTCTATCCCGCTTGCCATTACCGTCTTGTCCGTAGCATCTATTATCTCATCCGGCTTTATTTCGTCTACGATCTTGCCATCATCAGCGAAAATATCCATCTTTTCGCCTTCTATCCCATTCGCAGGGTCGTAAACTGTCCCATTTCTTATCTGTATCGCCATTTCTAACCACAGGATTACACAGATTTACAGTAATTGTAGTATCCGTTTGATTTTAAAAGACTCATTATCACAATCCGTTGAACTTTGCATTTTGCATTTTGCATTGTCTCTCACACCCCTACTTCAAACCCCACCACTGGATGATCAAGTCCAAAATTAAGGATTACTGCGGGATGTAGTTCGCCAAAAACGCCTATACGCTTGTCGTCCACTTTTATATCTGCTCTTCTACCCGCTAAAAAAGCACCATCCTCCGACTCCGACAATTCCACTTCGTCCATACACATCTCCTTGAGCACGGAATCCACTACCGATCTAACCTCAGCGAAGTTCGCATTTGCATGTGTTGAAACAGCAGCAAGCCGGTACTTTTCCTTTATGTTTAATACCACCGGTCCAACCTCAAAGATACGCTGTGGTAAATCCCGATGCTGGTTTAGCGCAAGTATCTCGAGCAAATTCGGCATAATTGTACTTCTAAGCATTGTATGCTCTGTGCTTATCGGCGATGCTACCTTTACTTCTTCTTCATGCCTCTTTCGTCGCATCAGCTCAAATTGTTTCCGCTCTGAGGTCAGCGTGAACGTTAGCACCTCAAAATAGCCCAAGCCAGTCATTATTTCCCTTACCTGTCGCTTCTTATCCTCTATTGGGTGCACTTCCCCTATAACCATCGTGCCGGGAATCTCTGGCTTTATCCTGTCATAGCCATAACCGATAGCGATATCCTCGATTATGTCCCATGGATGGAGTACATCAGACCGATAAGCAGGTATTATCACATCTAACCGACCATCAGGTTTTAGCTTCGCACTGAGTCCCATCCGCTCGCAGCACTTCTTGCAGTCCTCTGCACTTAACTCTAAACCTGTAAGCGAATTGACATCTGCCACAGAGGTTTCCATCGTTTTTGGAGCTAAAGAAGGCGTCTCTTTTTTAGCATCAGGATAATGAAGAACCACCGATTGTAACTGCCCGCCTCGCTCTGCAAGTGCACAGGCGATTATATTAAGTGCCACTGAAACATTGTCGTCCAAGCCGGTAACATCTAAAAATATATCCGTTGTGGACTCGGTTACCCTCGTCCGCTCCGCATTGATAATAGGTGGAAAAGAGATAACACCACCACGGGAATCCAGAATCAATGGATAATTTGTCTCATCTTCGAGAATATACTTGTATGCAACTCCTTTTGGATGCCGCTCTAAAATCTCGGCCATGCTCATCTCTTCCTCGTAGTCGAGCGGAACGAAAGAAAACCCTGGGTCAACGGCAAGATACCGAAACGGTGGTTTCACCTTCTCCAGGTCATGCACCCCCACCGAAACTTTCGCCCTGTTTCTGCCTATACCGCGATGTAAATGCTCTTGTAAGAGCATTAACGATTCTATTGTACTCGAATCGAAATGCAAGTCCCTGACTACTCCGCAAACAATATACGGTCGCACTTCCAGCACGGAAGTCTCCACGGCCATTTCTATTCCCGATTTATCCACATTATACGTTGCCAAGCCCGGTTTGATGTCCAGAAATTGTTTCATAGTACGGGCGACACCCTCTACACTGAACAGATCAGGTCTATTTGGAAAGAACTCCACATCCAGACTATCAGACTCTACTCGCTCTACGTCTGCGCACAGTAACGGCAGCCGCTCCTTTATCCGTTCTATGCTCACTCCGGTCAAATTTTCCAAATCCGCATTATATAGTTTTATTACTGGCATGTCCTTACAGAAGGTTCTGTATATTATTCTTTATTTATACTCTGACTTGATTCTTCATCTTGTACCTTCAAACCACCGCCGGTAAGATAGAAATCCACCCAGGGATATATCTTACCAACAAACGTTTGCCCCTCTATTAGCTCGGGAACATTGCCCATCAACGTGTATTCCACGTCTGTTGCCATGTCTTTAACCATAAGTTTAAAGGCTGCATGATCCACACCGACAACCTCAAAATTGCCTGCTACGGCGTTACCAAGCCCTTCTATCCGTTCCATTATGTCACTGCTAAGCCCGTTCTCCTCTGCATATACCAGTCCCGGGGTCTTACCATCCTTAAGCTTTCTGTTGAACACAAACCAGTTTATGAAATCGAAAGCATCTTCTAGCATAATCGCTTCCAGATCCCGCTCCTCTTTGTATTCCGCCTCCGCTTTCGCTAATTCTTTTTCAAATCTTTTCTCTGCGAATTCTCTTATATCCTCTATCAACCACTCTGCCTCGTGATATTCTCGCGCTTTTATTGCTGCCTCGCCCTCTAAGTTCTTCATTCGCTCCACTCGATCTATAGAGTCCTTCACCGCATCCAAAAACCCACGGTACTCTTCTTTCCCTGCACGCTCGCAACGAGCCAAACTATTTTTGAACGCATCAAGAGAATCATCATATCTCTCTCTCTTCTCCAGGAAGTGACCATAATTCGCCCACACGACTTCATCGTCTGTCTCACTTAGAAATCGTTTGTATTCCGCTTCTGCCTCTACATGTCGCTCTTCCCTATCGTAAAGCTCAACGAGTAATAAATGGGCGTTCACATCCGTAGGGATATCGTCAATAACCGTTTTCATAAGTTTTTCACCTTTCGCTATGTCTTTTCCTATCAATCGCTCCTTCATTCGTCCATCAACAGAAGGATCTTCCAGGAACTTTTTAATCCTATCAGGAACGCCTTCTACACTACTCAGATCGTCTGCCACATACGCAGCGCAGACATCTTTAAAATCCGCTATAAGCCAGATGTCAAAGATGCTTAAAGGTGTTATCTCGTTTTTAGCCAGGCCTTCTTTGATTATGGCCACCTCATGTGCTTTCAGCTTATCCTCCTCGTCCTGCATCCCCAGCTTATTCTTTCGCATATGCTTGATAAAATCCCGCTGCACTTTATCCCGTTCCCTTT
>JAYEJE010000219.1:0-7080 GCA_034660415.1 Methanobacteriota archaeon
TGGTCGCTGCCGTAGCTCTGGGACCGGAACTTGCACAGGTCTCCACTCACACACTCCCCCCCCCGCGGAGCTGGCCAGTGCATTTGACGTTGCATTTCTCTTCCTTATGTGCGCCGAGGTGCTGGGGATATTACTGATGCTCCCGGTAAAGGAGGAAGAGACAGGTTACAGCACAGACGGTGAACCAGTGATTGCTTTTTAATGCCTATAGTCGCTTCATTTTTTTTTATTGTGCAGAAATTATAACAAAAGGTGAAATCGAGTTTCAGACACTTTTATTAAACACATTTATAATTTGAGAAGTGTGCATACGCGAATATGCAAAAAATTTTTTGATGTGGGAAGATGTTTATACCTATATCGCAGATTAAGAATAGGGCGATTACTCGCCCATTCTCATCTCAGAACGGTACATGAAGTGAAAGTTGCCCTTCATATCGCTCAGGCATTTCGTAACCCTTTCTGTAAAGAAATCATCTGCATAGCTCACAAAATTCACCTTGTGGAGTTCCTGACTTGGTAGGATTCAAATGACGATTGTATACGTATCCTGCCTTAAGGAATTGCTTTAATTCTGGCTTGCAGCCTGTTAACATATTCTTCAACCTTCTTACAATGGTTCTCATTACACTCTTCGCAGCGTTCTTATCCTAGCTGGCAGCTGATCTGAGCTGGGTTCTCGGATTTTCCCACGTTGTCCTGCGAGCTTACCACGCAAGCGTTACCCCCGGCGTGTTCCGCAGTAGGATTACCCCGAATGGAGAGGGTAACCACAATGGCAATCCACGATGCAACTTCTTGTCAACAAACGGGGAAATTCGACAGTGCCCCCTTTATTGAATTGGTTTCGAGTGTTAGAAAATTAGCGATACAACTGATTCACACCATCAATTAGTGCGTATACAGACGCAATCACAATGTCTGCACTCACACCACTTGCTGTTATCGTCTCATCACCCCTGCTCATCTTCACTAAGACATTCACCAGCGCATCCGTTCCACCGGTGATGGCATCTACGTGATACTCTTCAAGGCGCAAATCGTTCATCTCCATCCCGGCCATCGCCTTCCGTAATGCGTTTATTGCCGCATCCACCGGACCAATACCGACACCCGCTTCCACCACCTCTTCTCCATCTATCTCCAATCGCAATGACGCCGTTGGGTACACGTTCTTACCTGATACTACTGATAGGTCAACAAGTTTTATCTTCTCCTCTCGCTCTATATGTAATACATCATCTACTATTGCCTGGAAATCCGCGTCTGTAATCAGTTTAGCTTTATCGCCGAGCTCTTTCACTTCGGTCAATATCTTCTGCATTTGCTCATCATCTGCCGATATACCCATCTCATCCAGCTTCATCTTCACTGATGCCTTACCTGTATGCTTCCCTATTGCGAATCGCCTCTTCCGCCCTATCAGTCCTGGGTCAATTGGCTCATACAAGCTTTTATCTGCCAGGGTACCATGAACGTGCATTCCGGACTCGTGCGTGAAGGCGTTATCACCCATAAGCGGCTTGTTCGGCGCAACTGGCATCTTTGTCAGATTCATAACTACTCTCGATGTTTCATACATCTTCTCCTTTGCTATATTCGTCTTCACGCCGTAGAACAGTTCTAAAGCAGTTACCACCTCATCTAAGGATGCGTTACCCGCTCTTTCGCCCAACCCATTTACCGTTACGTGCACCACCTTCGCACCCGCCATAACAGCAGCTACGGAATTCGCAGTCGCCAATCCGAAGTCATTGTGGCAGTGCACGGATACGGGCGTGTCGCAACTACAAAGGGCCTGAAATATCTCCTTCGTACGTTCCGGATAGAGCACACCAACGGTATCACAGAAGCTTAAACGGTCAACAATCTGACCCAAATCGTAAAAGAAAGATTTTAAAAAATCCATATCCGCTCGTGATGCGTCTTCCGCACTGATTTCCACCTTTAAGCCATGCCCCTTTACATATTCTGACATCTCAATGGTCATGTTTCTTAGTGTTTCCCGATCTTTCCTCAATTTCTTCTTTATGTGATCGTCCGAAACAGGGGCAACTAAATTAACCGTGTCAACACCACATTTAATCGCAGCGTCAATATCGCCCTTCAAAAGTCGTGCAAATGAGCTGATTTCTGCGTTTAAAGCTTCATCTACTATTGCCTTTATCGCCTTTTGCTCGCCTTCCGAAATAATCGCAGTTCCCGCTTCTATGAAGTCAACGCCTAATATATCCAGTTGTTTAGCAATCTGCAGCTTCTGTTCCGGCGTTAGTGATACCCCCGGTGTTTGCTCACCATCTCTCAATGTGGTATCCAGGATTTTTACCGTTTTTACTTCTTGCATACGCTATCATTTCTAATATGAACGGTATTATATTTTAAACTATGACCGTAAAGTTCCAGGAGGCGGTATTGAATAGAGTGAAGCAGATCCCCAAAGGTAAAGTAACCACTTATGGCGAGATAGCGCGGGTAATAACAGGTACAGTTACTGCAGCTCGTGCTGTCGGGCAAGCAGTGGCGAGAAATCAGTATCCTATTATCATACCATGTCATCGTGTCGTGAGAAGTAGCGGTGATCTTGGCGGTTATAGTTTGGGCGTGGCTAAGAAGATAGGACTTCTGAGTGCGGAAGGGATAGAGATTATAGCAGGGAAAATATTGAATTTTGAGCAAGTACTTTTTCTGTTTCAAGAAAAAAAATAAGAGGAGAAAGTCCTCTTGCGTGCTTATTCGGTCGTTATAGCTGTTTGATTTAGTGTGGTTTGATTAAAATCGGATTGATTCAGCATAGGCATCACGGGCAGCCCGGCAGCCGCTTCTGCCGCTTCTGGCAACTCTATCGAGACTGGCTGGTTATAATCGTAGAATAGCATTTCAACCTCTTCGTCCGCGGTCATTGTAAATTTCTCGACCATATCCGGAATGGCCAGGTCCTCTGAACTCACCACTAAGCGTACCGCCATTTGTGTCTTCACAGGGTACATGGTATCCTTTGCAATCCATTCCTTAGTGGACATGCTCTTTAGTATTCTCTGGAGGTCCATGCCGGGTGCTAAGCCTTGTGTAGATCTAGCCATTACGGCAGCCATCGTGGAATTCCAGAACTTTTCCATATCCGGTACGATTTTTAGCACATAGCAATCCACACCATTCAACTCTTCATCCGCTAAAAGCTCCACTTCCGAGATGTTCAATAGCTCCATCTGTTGTTCTAGTTGGTTCTGAGAGGCCCAAGATTCTTCATAGCCCTCTGGCATTTCCATCTTTGTCCATTGAGGTGGTAGCCCCGGTATACCCAGGTTCATCTTCATATACATGGTGGTATTGATTAAATACATCTCCATTTCCATTGGCTCCGGCACTTCGGTTGTCTCAATCGTTTGCATGCTCGTATTCATATACAACTTCATTTTTTTGTCTGCAACATTCAATACGCCACGTCCGTTACTTATTGTTGTCATTTCTGTGTCATTTGTCTCGTTGCTCAGTAACATCTTCATCGTCACATCCATGTCAAACTTGTAGGTATCTGTCTCTTCAGCATTGGCAAGCACCTCTGCTTTTATATCTGCAACACTCATCTCCTTCTCTTCCTCTACGCAACCAGAAAACATCATAACTGATGCAATTACAAGTACGGCTATTAGTCCCGCCATCAATTCCCTTTTCATTTTTTTTCGCCTCTTTCTAAATAAAGAAAAAACCCTCAACCTATATATAGATCATTACCTCATGATATAAACAATCTTTGTTTGCTGTAGTGGAAACACCTCTGCGCAACTTACGATTCAATTGAACGAATGTGCAGAGAGATTAAAATGGTGAATATAGAGAAAGAAGCGGAGGAAACCGTCCGATTCGTAACTGATAGAATGTTGGGGAAGCTGAGCACATGGCTCCGTATCCTCGGATACGATACCATTTACGCTGCGGAAGTAAAGGGCGAATGCGTTGAAGAGGATGAATCTCTCGCCGCTCTGGCAGAGCACGAAGCACGAATATTGCTCACTCGAGATAAGATCCTCGCAGCTTCTGCAAAGAGAAGAGGTGTTCAATGCGTCCATATAAAAACCGGAGAGGTGATGGGACAATTGAAGGAACTGCTTTGTCATTACCCGAATCTAAATCTTGAACCCGTTTCGATCCGATGTAGTCTATGTAATGGGCGATTGAGAAAAGTGAGGGAAGAAGAGGAAGAGGATATGTTGCGGGAGAAAAGTTATGTGCCTACGAGCATGATCGGTGAGTGTGATTTCTGGATTTGTAATCGCTGCGGCCGGATATACTGGGAAGGGAGCCATTGGCGGAATATGCGTGAGAGGTTGAAACAGCTACAATGAGCGGGCATTGGTGTTGTGAGGCAGATACCAAATTGCGGGCACTGTACCGCATACAGGACGAAATAGCATCAAAAGCCGTAATCGCAGATGCGATAAATCTAAAAGAGCTAAAAACAATCGCAGGTACAGACCAGACGTTTTTCTACGGGTTACAAGCCGAAGAGAGGATTGTATCAGCGATCGTCGTGCTTGAATATCCATCTCTGAAGTTCATTAACTATTCCTATTCCGAGATGCCGGTGGATTTTCCGTACATCTCTGGTCTTCTCTCATTTAGAGAAGCGCCGGCCATATTAAAGACTTTTTACACACTGAAAAACAAGCCCGACCTGTTAATAATAAATAGATGTGGAATAAATCATCCGAGGTTTGCTGGATTAGCTACGTATGTAGGCGTTATCTTAAACGTGGCAACGATAGGCGTGACAAAGAGTAGCCTCTGCGGTAGTGGTGAAGTACCACGAGAAGAAGGCGAAGCGAGTGTGATAAAATACCAGGATAGGGCTGTTGGTTATTATCTCAAGAGTAAGAAAGGCAGTAAGCCGATAATCGTAGCGCCCGGGCATAAGGTATCGCTGGAAACGTCGCTGGCGATAATAAAAAGTTGTATTTGCAAGCACAAACTGCCGGAACCCACACGAATTGCGCACCTTTGTGCGAATAAGATAAAAAAACAAATACCTAATCTTTATATATGATAGAACAACTATAATTACTGTAACTATGACCCCCTACTTTTTAATTGCGTTTATGGCATGTTTATTCGCTTATATTTGTCATACAGTAACCCATTTCTTTGAATATAAAGGACACGAATTCAAATCGAGAATATACGAGAAAATTCTTACTATAATTATCTTCGCCGGGTACATTGCATGGGTATTTATGATTTCTCTGGATCCTATAACGATGGACCTATCTGATTATATCGCAAAACCGTTGGGACTATTAGTTGGGTTGATGGGACTTGTGCTGTTTGTTTTATCAGCCAAAGCCAAAAAAGGTTTTCATGAGTTAGACCATCTTGTTACAGAAGGGATATATTCTAAGATTAGAAATCCCATGTATCTTGGTATTATTCTCTTGCATGTTGGTTTTCCGCTTGCGGCAAAAAGCCTTTTAACTTTACTCTCTGCGATTATATGGGTCCCTTTGATATTGATGTGGAAGTACTGGGAAGAGAAGGATTTAGGGAAAAAATTCGGAAAAGAATATAGAGAATATAAGAACAGGACCTTTTTCTAAGAGGCAAGAGGAAACTATTTTTGCTTATTCTTTCTGCCATATATGTGTTCTTTGTACTCCTTAGCGGTTTTAATTATGTTTCACATCTTTATTCCCTTTATGTAGTTGTGACAGGTATTCGTTCTTCTTATACTCTTTTATACTGCCTCAGACATATAATAAACATGGTATGATGCCGCCGATAAAGGCACAGGCACCATGCCCAAAAAGGGATTATGAGTGAGAAAAAAATGGCTGCGGGAAAAGTTAAAATAGGAACAGTCGAAAGGATGCGCAACAGCCTTCGGAAGTATGCACTATATAAACCACGGTGTAAGTTTTATAGGTATTGCCCTTCATATCGTGAGGAGTCATCTACCTGTAATAGCGGTGGGGGTAACTACTGTGGTATATATCGGTATCTATAAGGTAGGGGAAGGGATATTATCCCGATAGCCCCTCCACTGCATAAACACAATAAAGTGTCGAATGACATGACTCGTAACGATTAATCAAATAAGATGAAAACCATGTCTTCTGAACTGGTTATTGACAAAACCAAAATGTCCCTCATTCAAGGCGGTAGTCTTTGTCCTTTTTGATTCTGCAACGTATGAGCTATATCGGTCTGCGTTAGAGAAATTATCAGAAGCTAAATGAAGGTTTAGCAGGTGAGATAAAGCCGGCGTCCGAACTGTGGGATGGCATTGATGCCGAATGAACGGGCCCAAGAACAAATGCATATCGCATATACACCCGAGTTCAAACGCAACCTACGGGCACTCGCTAAGAAGTACCTACGTCATGTCTAATCTGATGTCCAGCCAGTGATTGACAAACTCGAAGTTGGCGAGCTCGTGGGCGTTCAGGTGCCAAGAACACCTTACACCATTTTCAAGATGGATGAGGCGGTTTTTCCATACCGTGCCCACTGCCCCTTTGATTCCTTTTGGATTCTCTACCTCTGTCGGAACATCCACGACGTCAAGCATCCGAAGCAACCTAGAAACAACGCCATTATTGTACTCGCCACCATTGTCGTGATGGAATAATTTGGGCTTGCGGTGTAACCTAAAAGCTCGAAGAAGGGTAAGAATCACGAAATAGGTATGTTTCTTCGGAAACACGCAAAGAGCCATGTAGCCTCTTGAATAGTCGTCTTCAACAGAGATTTGGTGTATTAGCGACCCGTTTCCGAGTGTAACCTCCATTGTGTCCGCGTGACACATGATGTGTGGCTAGGGGTTTTCATGAAATTTTACTTTTTTAACACCTTTTGTGTGCTTGAACTGTTGTTCTCTTTTTCCCCATCGGTTTTTGTTTTTAAACGTTCTATAATTGCTGCTGGTAAAAATCAAAAAGTCTCACTTGTTATATTATAGTACAATGTTTTTTATAGAAGTTCACCGTTTAAACAAAAGAGGGAGCACAAAAGAATGAGGGATGTAGCGATAATAGGAATTGGACATACTAAGTTTGGGCGCGCATCGAAAGCGTCACTCGAATTGTTCTC
>JAYEJE010000220.1:0-7032 GCA_034660415.1 Methanobacteriota archaeon
TAAAGATTTTAAGCTCGTAATACTTGCTGTTGCCGATGCGGCTGCTATAGAACAGCAAGTAGAGAATAAAGTTGCTAGTATTATCGAATCCGCTTCTGCTGATGTACTGCTATTTGGGCCGTCCAAACTTAAGCAAATACATGAACTGTTGATCAGCACAGGTAAAAAGGAGTATACAGACCTTCTAAAACTCAGCGGTTATTCAAACGTTCGAAACATGTGCATCTTCATCCCTCATATCATGGGTTCGGAAGTAGCAGTGCTTATAGATGATGACGAGGTATTTGAAGACCCGGAATACATGCATAAGGCAAAGGAATTCATCGGTACGAATATCGCGGGCCATGAGGTCAACGCAGTTGCGGGATATTACATTCAGCCAGATGGCGACTACCACGTTAAAAAAACAGTTCGACCATGGATGAAATATTGGGACCAATATGACCGTATGAACGAGGCATTTGGTAAGATTATTGGGTCTGATCCAAGGTTAAAAGAGACGCCATTTGTATTCGGCGGGAATATGGTAATCCATCGCGACCTTTTTACCGTTGTGCCGTTTGACCCCAAAGTAACGAGAGGCGAGGACATAGACTTCTTGATAAATGCGAAAATGTTTGGTTTTCACTTCTTCCTTGATAATCAACTATCTATCAAGCATCTGCCGCCGTCAAAGGCGTATCCAACTTGGACGCAGTTGCGAGAAGATATACATCGTTTTATCTATGAACGTGCGAAGATAGAGCATCAGAAGGCGATAGCGGGAATGACAATGGTATCTCCGGAAGATTTTGACCCTTATCCGGGCTGTTTCCTGAAACCCGATCTCGAAACGAAGATAGAGAATTCATCTAAATTGCTTTCTGACGAGTATCTTGCCCAGGAGGACAAGGGAGGTAGTGAAGAAGCATTAAATAATATTATGATCGCCAAAACAGAGGCAGTGCCGAAATACGACCCTTTTCTATGGTTATGCAAACTGCAAAAACGCTGGCATGAATTGATGCGCTTTACTAGCCAGGAAGAAATTCGTTCGCAGATGCGTGATATTGTGCTTGTATGAATTGAATGACTATCGCGAGTACGTACTGCTGCTCGGAAGTGTACACATTGCTTCTATACGGTCCATACCCGCTAATATGTTCTCCATAGAAGCTGCGAATGAAAACCTGATATAATCTTTACCCGCGGCTCCAAATGCCGAACCAGGCGTAACAACAACATAAGCCTCCTTTAACAATCGTTCCGTGAATTCATCACCGTTCCCGTAATTAGACGTGTTTACAAATGCATAAAAAGCGCCTTCCGGATCCAGGCACCGTAGCCCCACGTTGTTTAGCCGCTTCACAATAACATCCCTTCTCCTTTCGAATTCGGCTACCATCTCATTCACGCATTCTTGTGACTCTTCAAACGCAGCTAAAGCGGCATATTGCGCGATAGACGATGCACAGCTTACTGAATGCTGCTGTATCTTTAGCATTCCTTTCTGTATCGCAGCTGGTGCGACCGCATACCCTATTCGCCAGCCAGTCATTGCATAGGTCTTCGATAACCCATTTATAATAACTGTTCTTTCTTGCATACTGTCAAAAGAAGCAATGCTTATATGCTGCCGTCCATACAGTATCTTCTCATATATCTCGTCAGAAAGCACGAGAAGGTCATGCTCAACTGCGAATTCCGCTATTTCTTTTAACTCCTTCTCGCTAAGTACATATCCTGCGGGGTTATTTGGACTGTTTATCACTATCAGTTTCGTGTTTTCTGATGATGCCGCCTCCAGCGATTCGTATTTCACTTCTTCTTCTATCCTCTTCACCCCTTTGGGATTGCCACCTGCTAGTTTCACTGCCGCTTCAAATGTAACCCATGCCGGGTCGAGCAAAATTACCTCGTCACCGTCATCTAAGACACTCATCATCAACTCGTATATCGCCTGTTTCGCGCCTGGTGTCACTATTACATTTTCCATTGCGCAATCAACCTTATTTTCTTCTGTTGTCTTCTTCGCTATCTTTTCTCTTAGCTCGTCGATGCCTGCACTGCTCGTATAGTGTGTGTATCCAAGGTCTAAAGCGTGCTTTGCCGCTTCGCATATATGTTCTGGTGTTTTGAAATCCGGCTCGCCAAGAGTGAAGTTCAGAACGTCTTCACGCCCTTCTTGCAACTTCTTCGCTATCTGACCCATCTTTATGGTCGCTGACTCTTCTATCCTGCTCAATCTTTTTGACAGCATTTTTACGCGTTCTTCCAAAATAAAATAAAACCAAAGTTATTAAACCGTCAAAGATTTGATCTTTTGTCCTTAAAAATATAGTTCCGCAACATCACTATCAGTATACGTCCATTTCAATCATTTTGATGCTTTTTGAGACTGCTTATTCACTATCCCTCCGTCGAGAACCTCACCTCTACGGACCTTGCATGCTTCTCCATACCCTCTGCTTCACACAACTTCATTACCACATCCTTCATCTTCTCTAAACCTTCCTTATCCAACCACTGCAAGGTCATTCGATGCATAAAATGGTCAATGTCAAGCCCCGAGAACAACTTCGCATAGCCCGCCGTAGGAAGTACATGGTTTGCTCCCGTTGCATAATCGCCAGCAGCGACCGGCGAATAATCGCCTACGAATACTGACCCCGCATTTCTTATTCGTTTCAATACGGCAATCGGCTCTCTTACCATTATCTCAAGATGTTCGGGCGCATATTCGTTCGCAAAATCTATGCACTCGTTCATGCTATCTGCGACTATTATCCAGTTCTGTCCATCATTTTCGGCTGTGATTTTTTGCTCTACATCCGCAGCTATTCGCTCTGAATCGGTAAGAAGAACCGATATTGACTTAGCGCCATGTTCTGCCTGCGCGAGCATATCAGAAGCGATAAAGGCGGGATTTGCTGTTTCATCGCCGATTATCAAAATCTCTGACGGCCCCGCCGGGAAATCTATTTCCACTCCTCCTTCTCGAACTACCAGCTTCGCAGCCGTTACATATACATTCCCGGGTCCGACTATCTTCTGCACCTTCGGTATCGTTTCCGTACCAAAAGCGAGGGCTGCTATCGCCTGCGCACCTCCTACTTTGAATATTCGCGTGGCACCTGCTATATCTGCAGCAACTAACGTGCATGGGTCTACATTCCCATCTGCCATCGGCGGCGTGCACACTACAATCTCTCGCACGCCCGCGATCTTCGCGGGAATTACGCACATTAGTGCAGTACTGAAGTAAGATGCAGGAACATAAGCACCCACTACCTCAAGGGGCACATACGTCTCACCAATGAAGACGCCTTCACTAAACTCCTCTGTCCATGCTACTCGCTTCTGCCGGTAATGGAAATTCCTTATCGCTGCGTATGCTTCTTTGATAGACCTCTGCATGTCGCTATCTACGCGCTCTTTTGCTGCTTCTAGCTCGTCCTGCCCCACTTCTAGCTCTTTTAGTCTAACAGAATCAAATCTCTCGGTGTATTCCCGCAAAGCTTCATCTCCTCGGCTTTTTACCTCTGTGATTATCCCTTCTGCCAGAGGCATAACTGCCGTTAAGTCAAGCGATCTACGGAAAAAATCCGGCTTTTCTTGTACCTCTTTTAGCTTCTTTATCATCTTCACCATACAAAGTATCTACTTAATTAATTTACCGCTTCCATCTATTTTTATCTTACCTTCCTTCTTTAAAATCAAAAAAATATTTGGGCAAGTATGATACTTTATCTATTCTTGGACCCTATCTACTTAAGGTAACCGAAAGATTAATTAAATGGAGAGAAGCGAAAAATGACAAGTTCGATGGAGAAAGATGCGGGTGTATACGTTAGTATTCCAATCCCAGAAGGAGTGACTCTTAGCGTAAATGAGAGGATTGTGAAGGTGACAGGACCAAAAGGAGAGCTAGAGCGTGAGTTATGGCAGCCTGGCCTCCAGATACAATCAGAGCAGGCGGGTAATGAAGTAATAATAAAAAGCGATCTCTCAAGGAAGAAAGTGAGAGCAATCGCAGGAACTTACGCCGCCCACATCAGAAACATGATTACCGGAGTGACAGAGGGTTTTTCTTATACGTTGAAGGCTGTGCATGCCCATTTCCCTATGCAAATAGCACTAGCAAAAGAGGGCAATGCTGTTTCTATCTCAAATTTCCTCGGTGAACGGAAACCGCGAACATCAAAGATTGTAGCAGGTGTGAAAGTGGAGATAAAGGGTAGGGAGATTATTGTTTCCGGGATAAATAAGGAGGCTGTTGGGCAGACGGCAGCAAACATAGAACAGAAGACAAAGATAAAAGTTTATGACCCCAGAGTCTTTCAAGATGGTATTTATCTCGTGGAGAAAGGTGTTGGTTTGTAGAGTCGGAGTGAGCCAAAAACGAAAACCTTTTTCTTTCAAGAACCTTTTTGGAGATTATGCCTGAGATAATAGAAGGGGTAAGCCCCACGAGGATGGAATTGCTGCGGCTGCGAAGGCGAGAGCAGTTAGCAGTGAAAGGGCATGATTTGCTTCGTGAAAAGCGGGATGCACTTATTGCCGAATTCTTAGATGTCGTGGGTGAAGTGCGGAATGCGAGGATGGTAGCGGAAGAGGACTTAAAAGAGGCTTTTAAATATCTGATTATTGCCCAAGCGGGGTTAGGTGTGGAAGAAGTGAGGCAGTTATCTTTAATGTCCGCGCGGGAAATTCCAATGGATTTCTCTATGAGAAGTATAATGGGCGTAAATGTGCCAATAATAGAATTACCGGAAGATTTATCGCGAGAAGTTACGGAGCGGGGATATTGTCTCATGGATTCGTCATCTGCGGTAGACAGTTGTGCTAAAAGATTTGAAGAAGCACTGGCGAAGCTAATAAAGCTTGCCGAGCTGGAGGAGGCGGTAAGAAATCTCGCGGGCGAGGTGGAGAAGACAAAAAGAAGGGTCAATGCACTCGAATATGTGATGATACCAAGATTGAAAACGACACGGAAATACATACAGATGCGTTTAGAAGAGATGGAACGAGAGAATTTCACGCGATTGAAGAAGATAAAAGCGATCCTGGAACGGAAGGAAGAATAAGTAGATAATTCAAAATGAAATTTGGTGCTTGCTTGTGATCTGGAAATTTTCCACTCGTTATTGAACCTATTCCATTACCGAATAGGAATAAGAATAAAATAAGGAAAAACCGAACGTAATAAATATGTCCAAAATGAGAATACAAAGAGAGTGATAACTAAAAAAAGATGAGTGAAAAAGTATCATGTCGCTTAAGATGAAGATGCTGGGGGAAGAAGGGATGCAAATGAAAAACGTCATCGCTTTTACTGCGGTCATTATACTAGCAATGGCGATAGTGCTTATTGCATTTACTTCTTTAGCATCAGCAAAGGCTGTTGGAAGAACCTATGACGGAGTAGGCGGCGTGCTGACATACGTAGGGGAACTTCCAAGGGATGCAAATAGAGAGACAAAGAGTATTCCAGTGTATGAGGGTGAAGAGATTCGCTTTAAGAAGGTGGTAAGGGATTACGTAGATGTCATCGTCTCCGGCGCCTATGAGGGAGATGCAGATAAGAGGTCCGGCTGCATGGACTACCCTGTGAAAACGAACAAGTCATGGGATTCAAGCGGGATGAAAACTGGCTACTTCTTCAAAGTTGTCGAGGAAGGGACAGAACCAGAAATCGGTTGCTGGTTCAGTCTGGAGAAACAGTCTTTTAGCTTGAAGCTCGAGAAAGATAAAGTGCAAGAGAAAGAGAGTTTCGACCTCTCATTAAAAACGAACAACAAGAAGCAGGGGGTGATGGAGCTCACCATCGAAGACAAGGATGGATATTCAATAATGAATGACAACGCCCAAGACATATACGAGGTTCTCGTGAATTACACGGGGAGGGAATTTGACTCTAATCCTGTTGATGCAGAAGGTGAACCTGTGTGTGGGATAGTGCATGATGATGCAGATGGTAAGCTTGTTTTTAATACCTCGCAGTTGAACATGAACGCGGGTAAATATGAGATAATCCTGAAAGATCATGCAACAGAGGTGAAGGAAGATGTAGATATAAAGGTCGAGAAGATCTATCTGGAAGTGGAATGTGATGAAACGGTGCTGAAAGGCAAGGACATTGAGATAGTAATAGAGAGTTCGTTCTACGAGGAAGAAGTAAATGTAACAGTTGGAAGATTTTACAATAAATCACTAACTTTTGACGAAGAAGGCAAGAAGAAGGTAAAAATACCCACTGATGATCTAGACTACGGCAGGTACAAGGTAACAGTAGAGGCTCACGGCATGTGGGACACTAGATATGTAACGATAAAGAAATGTGAAACGAGCATAGAAGTGCAGGATGATGCAATTGTCGGTGACATCGTACATATAGACGGGACTTCCGAGTCGGGCGATTCGGCTATTTTTGTGATTGATGATGTCTTTGAAGGCGAAGCAACAATAACCGATGATAAATTCAAATGGGACTGGGACACGAGCGGCGAACTCGACGGGTACCAAGGAATTGAAGTCTTCATATTTAGTGACTCTGCTAAAAATCCGTTTTCCATTGGTGACTCAGTCCGCGATGACTGGCAGAGGAAAGAGGGAGTGGACGCATCCGCATCTATCATCTTGTTTACACCCACATTTGGCATGACCGTTTCGGAATCCATTGCTAAAGGAGACCCCCTAGTGATAAATGGTACAGCTACGGGCACAGACCACGTTTATATCATCGTCTTCAACTACAAAGGGAAAGTGATGTATCCTCCAGGTGTACCTGGGAATGATGTACCTGCAACGAGGACTCCTGTTGATGATAGTGTGTGGACAGAAACGATTGACAAGCTAAATAGCGGAGATTATGTAGTATTTGCTCTTAACGAGGGCGAAGATGGAGTGACAGAGGCAATAAGAGACGGTAAATGGGTGATAGGTGGCGAATGCAAGACTATGGAGCAGAGAGTGGCAATCCTCATGGATAAAGTGACCACGGCAGGCAGCGACGACCTGTACGAACTTGCTTATTTCGCCGTTACCATGCCT
>JAYEJE010000221.1:0-7016 GCA_034660415.1 Methanobacteriota archaeon
CATCCAGGGTATTGCCTTTGGTCTAATGGCGATAAACATTTATGCTATCTTTTACTACGGGATGAGCTGGTATATATTAATACTAGGCATGGGTGATGTATCGGGGACTTATGTGCCTTTTGATCTTATTTTCAGAGATATACGATACATTATGTTGGTAATATTCTATTGTACTGCAATAGTGTTATCGAAGTTCTTAGAGAAGGCATATAAGGATTATACAGTGCCAAAAAAAAGCGCAAATTTAAATGTTTAACATGCCCTGGTTGTAAAGTAGCGACATCGCATACGCCAACATACAAAATGCAAGGAAGACAAGCGCTAAGAAGATACCGGCGTAAAAACCTACACTTGCCACGTCTGCACCGGGGCAATTCGTCTTTACGGATTCCACCGCTTTCGGATCATTAGGCTCCAAAGACATCATGAGCCTCATTGTACCAGCAGGGCATTTTAAAAAACATTTCAGTGCACCAATGAATTTACTGCCCATTCCCTTCCTCCACCTCTTTTATCTCTTTTGGGGACGCCATCTTCATCTCCTTTTCATCTCGATAGTAACGCTGTCTTCATATACACAACTTATACCTTATAAAGGTTTCGATATTTGTCGTAGCGTTGGGATCATGTCATAGGTATGTATTTCAAGGGTAGTAAAAAACAGTTTTATATAGGCTATATTCTATATATGGAACGTTGTAAAGAAAAGCGATTGAGGTTGCTAAGATGGGTATAAAAGAAACCGTTAGTAACGCTATAATGGATAAACGATTTTTGATTGCCATTCTTGTGATAGCGATTCTATGGCGGTTAGGCATAAGTCTGGATGGCCAAATTGCGCTTTGGGAGAGTCTGTGTTCGGGTCTAGCCCTTTTCATAATGGGCTGGTCTGTCTTTGCGTACATATATTTAATGAGCAGGGAACTGAAGGGCTGGTTAGGGTTGTGCAAGATTTACCAATGGATCGCCTTTGGTCTAATGGCGATAAATACTTATGTCATAGTCTACTACGGGATGCGATGGTATAGGTTAGCAGGCGTAAAAGGCGTAGTAGAAGCAGTGGTGCCGCTGGATTTCCTGTATAGGGATATAAGATACTTTGTGCTGGTGGTATTCTATTGCGCGGTGATATGGTTAACGAAATATCTGATGGAGATACACAGGGATTATCTATTGGTAGTTAAAGGAGAACAGAAGGTGTAAACAATGCATATCGGGATTATCACATGCGAGATTTTAAGGAGATAAATAAAAGAAGTAATCGAAAAAGCCGGAGTAGATAAACTATTTCTTGTGCTGCCCGAAACCAGCAATCCCGCAATAAATGCACTAAGTAGAAGGGTGAATAAACGGTTTTTGAGTGAGCTGGCTACGGGTGACTTAAAAATAAAAGAAAAAGCAATTGAAAAGATAGAAAGCGAAATTCATGAAAACAACATTAGAGATTCCATGATTATCGAAGTAATGGAGTTGAGAATGCATGATTGTCCTGACAAACTATTGGTGGAGGTTGAAGAGGGCATAAGAAAAACGAGTGCCATAGTGGATTTCGTTTTATTGGGATATGGTTTGTGCGGAAGCACTGTCAGAGAAATAGAAAAGATAATTAAAGAGGCAGATGTGCCAGTGGTAATACCGAGAGACGGAAAAGGGGAAATATTGAATAATTGTATAGAGATTGCACTTGGTAGAAAAAGAGTTCAATCATTACTCCAAGCTGAAGGAGGAACTTTTTTCATGACCCCTGCGGGGGCATCAATCATAAAAGAGCCTCAGATAATCTTGGAATCAACTATTGGTATTATAGTAGGGAAGATGAACAGAAGTGCTGCTATTGACACACAGAAAATAATAAAACTCATGAAAAACCATTACCGAAGGGTTGTGAAGGTATGCTATTCCGATGCTGATGAGAAAGACAAAGAATACTCAAAAACGGTTGAAAACTTCGCTAAGGTGTTCAGGCTCGAGATAAAAACCGAGAGAGGCTCATCAAAACTCATTCTCGATGCTTTACAAAGAGGTTTTGATTCTGTTCACAAGTCAAACCTTTATTTATGAGTCTTGATAGGAAAGTGGTTCTTTAGGAGAGCATGTGCTCAGGAATTAGCCTTTTTGTGATAGGTTGGGTTTTCTTTGGCTACATTTATCGGTTGTCTGCGCGGTTGAGGGATTTGGTTTTGGTTTTGGTTTACGGTGCGCTAATTTGGATGTGTGGATGGCTAAAGAAAGTTGGGAGAGATAAATAAAGCGAATAGGGGGTGTAGTGATAACAAAAGAAGCTAAACCCGTAGGGATAACCGTTGACTATGACATAGCGGCAAAAGTGATGCTGAAGGATAGAAGCCCAGATGAGGTAAAAGTGAAGGAAATCATGACCTCACCCTTGATTACCGTAGGGTCTGATGCATCGGTGGAAGAAGCATGTGGACTCATGGCGGGGAAGGGCATAAGAAGGCTACCTGTGATTGAGGATGGTGAGCTCGTGGGCATTATAAGTATTAGAAATATAAAAATATAACCTATCATATCACTGATATATGTGTAGTAAAGAGGAAGGTGAAAGAAGAAAATGGCAGCGGAATTGATGTTAGAAGTTAGAGATGTAATGACCTATCCGGCTATCACTGAAGAAGGAGATGCATCAGTCGCTAAAATATTGAAAATCATGAAAATGTCGGGAATAGGAAGTGTGGTCATAACAGAAGAAGATAAACCAGTAGGAATTGTTACTGACCGTGACATAGTGATGAAAGTTATAATGAAGGATAGAGACATAAGTAAGCTAAAAGTGAAAGAGATAATGTCCTCCCCCTTGATGACCATCGAGGCAGATGCATCTCTTAGGCGTGCAGGCAAGCTCTTGGTTGAGAAGGGCATAAGAAGACTGCTTGTGACTGACGATGGTGAGCTCGTAGGCGTTGTAAGCCTTAGAAATATACTGACAGGAGAGCCACAGCACGTAAGAAAATATCTATTTTAAAAAACGAAAGTTATTAATACACGTAAATCCTTAAGTAGTATAGGAGGCGATATAAGAAGATGTTATTCATAACATGCGTGAGAGTCAATCCGGGAATGATAGAAGAAGCGAAAAAATTCGGTGACGAGATAGTTAAAAATCCACCCACAGGTGTCAAGTTCCTGCAAGTGTATCACACACTGGGTAGGTATGATGCGATATGGATTTACGAGGCGGAAGACGCAAAAGTGATTGAAGATTTCCTTCACCAAAGCCGGGATGTCTCAACCACGGAAACCTGGGTTGCATTTACAAGAGAGCTGTAAGCAGGAGGGATCTGTCAGTATCCCACCTTATTTTTTTTTATTAATGCTTAAAACAGTTTCTAATATCTTCCGTATATAAAACCAGTCTACTCATTTCCTTTTTAGATAGTGACCTAGAATGCGCGATCTTCTTTCTTATTGGATCCAGTTCATGTAACTTACTTATTACTACTTTAAAATGCTCTTGGTTAATTATATCTTCAAATAATTTATAATTTCTCCCTTTTTCAAATATTCGTTTTAAATCTGTGAAATCACTATAATCTATTAACTCATAGTTGCCATCAATTACTGGATTTTTCTCCTCTTCTTCCTTTCGTGATTTCCATTCTTTTAGCATTTCAGGCCGTATTTTATTTTCGAGATTGCTTTTATTAGGTTCAATAATTCTTATATTAATTAGACTCCTCAAATATCGTTCTAACACAAAAAGACTTTCATAGGCTTTTATATTAAAAACGTTGCCTTGCACGGGAATTAATTGATTTCCGTACTTAACCTTTGCCTCATTAATTTCTGATTGTAATTTATGTAAATCAAAACCAGCACTTTGTATTCTTGTAATCGCTTTTGCAATATCAGTCACCGGTTTAGAAGACTCCAAATATTCTGATGCTTCCTTCATTTGGGATTGAAGGGCTGAAAAACAAGCAGTGAATGATTTAGTCAGATTTTCAAGACTTCCTTTGATCTTTTCATCACTCTTTATTAATGATTCTACTTTTACTTCTTCTCCTTCAACCGCTTTTTTTCCTTCTTCTTGCATTTGATTACACCCCTTTTCATGATACAATAGGGGGCTAGCATATTGAGCAAATGCGAGGCACCTAATTTCATGGTGCAAGCCATCTACCTATAAACATAGCCAACAGATATAAAGCGATGAAGACTAAAATCAGCAGCAGTGCAGTACCTATGTTCAATCTCACCATTGGTTCTCTCTGTGGCTGCATCTTATGTATCTCTTCCAGATCTCGTTCATATTCCGCAGCCTTTTCCGGTGTAATACTCGGTTGCTCTACCTTCAGCTTCATCTCCTTACTTTTTATTCTCAATGCGGCTACGGGATTCGTACTGACCCAGACGAAGAAAGCGGCTAGTTTCATTACATGAAAGTCAATATATCGTGCAAATGTCATCAGCGGTCCTTCGCATAGCCTTATGAGCCATTGTCCGGGCTCTGTTTTAAATATAGCCATCCAAACTATCCAAAACGCAACGAAAGCGAACATCAGCGGTTCATCTATTAACATCATTTCTTATGGATGCACACCCCCGCCTATATTTAAACTAGTCATCGCTGTTTCCACAAGGTCTGACATATAAAACAGGTCCGGATAAAAGTAGAATATGATAGAACAAGTGGCTGTTATTACTATGGGCACGAGCATAAATAACGGTGCTTCCTTTAGTTTGCTTCCACCTTCGGGCTTCTTGAAGAATGCAATATATATAATCGGGAAGAAATACATCACGTCTAGTATAGCAGCTATTAAGAGTATATACGGGAAATACGAAATTGCTCCGCCTGCTTCTTCACAGCCATGAACAAGAAGGTGATGCGATAGATAACCCGCAGTCGGCGGGAGTGCACACATGCCGAGCGCGCCGATAGTGAATGCGATCAACGTCACGGGCATTGTCCTACCGATGCCCGCCATATCGCTTATGTTCCTCTTACCCGATGCCACCATTATCGCGCCCGCACACATAAAAAGCGTTATCTTCATGAACGCATGGAAAGGAATATGTATCATCGCACCTTCTATACCCTCCGGAGTTAATAACGCGGCACCAAAGATAACCAGCGATAGCTGGTTGATTGTAGAGTATGCAAGCCGTTTCTTCAGATTGTCTTGTGCGAGAGCAAACAAATTAGCAACAATTATCGTGAAAATAGCGATAGAAATAAGTACTAATCCAAGTCCAAGTGCGTGCATTAAATCCACGCCAAATATAAAACATACCACACGGATAATACCGAATACGCCCGCCTTTACCACCGCCACGGCATGTAGCAGTGCACTCACGGGCGTTGGTGCAGCCATTGCAGTAGGCAGCCACGAGTGAAAAGGCATCCACGCCGCTTTCATGAACCCCAATAGGAACAGCATGAATAACACCATCAACGTCGCTCGCGATGCTTCAGCCGCGAGGTTTGGTATTCCGCCGTTCACAAAATCCATTGTACCTGAGATGTGATAAGTTATAATCACGGCAGCTAAGAAGAATACGCCCGCGGTAAGCAAATATGCAAGATATTTACGGCCTGCAAATAGTGCTTCCGGTGTCTGGTCATGTGCCACCAACGGATACGTTGAGACAGTCAATATCTCGTAAAATATGAACATCGTGAGCAGATTCCCGGATAGTGCTATTCCTACTGCACCGAAGATCGCCCATGCGAAACAGAAATAATAACGTGTTTGCGCATGCTCGTGCAGCGACCTCATGTAGCCTATGGAATATGAAGATACCAGAATCCACAAGAATGATGAAGTGATGGCGAAGACAAGCCCAAAAGCATCTACGCTGAACCCGAATTCAACGCCTGGAAACGGAGTGAAGAATATGCATTTGATTATGTTCCCTTCTAGTATGACCGGTACCATGGAAATGACAATTAAGAACTGCAGTACACTTGCGAGCATCGTCCAACCTTCTCTTATGTTCGGCCACTTGCCAAATAAAATTATAAGTATAGATGCAATTGCCGGGCATAAAATTGCTATCACAGGGCTTAAAGATTCCACTTCCGCTATCATGATGTTGCATACTCCCCTAAACCGAAAAGAGCATTAATCTGGTCGAACACAGGCAGAGGCATCTCTATGAGCCAGAAGATACCGACGATAATACATAGAGATGCTAGGATTAATACTGGTATAAGCATACTAAGCGGCAATTCATCTCTCTTAACCGACTGCGAATGAATATCTTCTCCTTTCATGTATAATGTTTCTACCACGCGCCAGAAATAAACAAGGTTTAATAACGTACTGAATAGCAGAACCGCTACAAATACGATATATGCAGGGTGACCTGCGCTTGCAGCATCTAAACTGGCAAATATTATGTACACCTTTGAGACGAAGCCTACGCTCGGTGGCACGCCAATCATAGATATTGCCGCTAATGTGAACCCAAAGCAGGTATAGGGCATCTTCCTTGCCAAACCCTTTAAATCCTCAATATCCCATAACTCCGCCTTGTAAATAAAAGCACCGGCAACTAAGAACAAGCAGCCTTTCATCAATGCGTGGTTAACTATATGCATCAATGCCGGATTAAGCCCGCCCCAAAGTGGCGAGTGCGTAGATGTGGAAAGCCCAACTGCAAGCATGATATAGCCCATCTGCGAAACTGAGGAATACGCTAGCATCCTTTTCAGGTTATACTGCGCTATCGCAAGGATAGACCCTACAATTATTCCTAATGCCGATAACCAACAGATAAAATCGAATATTGGTACGTAACGTGTGATGAAATCGACAGTGTAAACCGAAAAGCAGATTCTTATGAATGCGTATGTCGAGATCTCGATAATTATGCCGGAAAGCAATGCGCTTATTTCAGACGGTGCAAATGAATGCGCATCCGGCAACCAAACATGAAGCGGGAAAAGCGCCATCTTTATGCTTAATCCAACAGTGAAGAATACAAACGCCGCTTGCACTGCCCTGCTCTCATAATAACTTGGCAATATGAGCGCGAGGTCGTGCATGTTC
>JAYEJE010000222.1:0-7012 GCA_034660415.1 Methanobacteriota archaeon
TCTATTTTATATTTGATAATAGCTCATGAATATCATCAAAATCCATCTCTGAATTCCCATCCTCGCCATGTCCTACTAATATTTTTATCTTTTCAGTATAAAATATCTTTATTTAGACAATGTCGCCACAAGAAGATAACCCGTTGATTGTACAAAGTGACAAGACAATCTTGCTAGAGGTAGATAACTCAAGGTATGAAGATGCAAGGGACACAATAAGTGGGTTTGCCGAGCTGATAAAAAGTCCTGAACACGTCCACACGTATAAAATAACGAATCTTTCTCTTTGGAATGCAGCCGCATCGGGTATGGCAGCTTCGCGTATCATCTC
Source organism: Methanobacteriota archaeon (assembly GCA_034660415.1). Lineage (GTDB taxonomy): Archaea > Halobacteriota > Syntropharchaeia > Alkanophagales > Methanospirareceae > Methanophaga. The sequence goes on from JAYEJE010000222.1 coordinate 332, forward strand.
GGCTTTGGAAGCGTATAGCAGGTATGCAGTACCGGAGAATGTCATTGTAGATATAGAGGATTACGTATCGCGATATGGGCGATTGAAGCTGAAGATGTTGGATGGGTCAGTGGTGCTGCAAAGCGATGACGAGATATTGATGAAAGAAGTAATGCGAAACAAGAAAGTCCGATGCTATCTTACAGAGGAGCAGATAGATGCGCGAACGGTGGTAGTTGCGTTAGGAGCAAGGGGCTATATAAAGAAAGCACTCACAGATATTGGCTTCCCGGCTGAGGACCTCGTAGGGTATGTAAAGGGTGAGTTTTTAGCCATAACACTTCTGGATATTACAAGAAAAGGATTACCGTTCTCGTTGCGGAAGTATCAATTAGAAGCTGTTGATTCGTTCTATGCAGGAGGTAGTGCCGCAGGTGGTAGTGGTGTGGTAGTGCTGCCCTGTGGTGCCGGTAAGACCGTAGTGGGAATGGGAGTCTTGGAAAAATTGGATACTAATACACTGGTTATTACTACCAGCACGGTTGCTTCACGGCAGTGGCGAGATGAACTGCTGGATAAAACCGATTTGGATGAAGAAATGGTAGGGGAATACAGTGCGGAAAGGAAAGAGATAAAACCGATAACTATTGCAACATATCAAATTATCACTTATAGGCCGCGGAAATCGGATGGAGATGCATTCCCGCATTTCTCGCTCTTTAACGAGCGGAACTGGGGCTTGATCATATATGACGAGGTGCATATGCTTCCAGCACCCGTTTTCCGAGTGACTGCGGAGTTACAGGCAAGGCGGCGGTTGGGACTTACAGCTACGCTGGTGCGTGAGGATGGTAAGGCGCGCGATGTGTTTTCGCTTATAGGGCCGAAGAAATACGATGCGCCCTGGAAAGAGTTGGAGGAGCAGGGCTGGATAGCGGAAGCGGTTTGTAATGAGATAAGGCTGAAAATGGATGATGAACTCAGGTTGCAATATGCACTCGCAGCCGATAGGAACAAACATCGTATAGCCGCGGAGAACCCGCGTAAATATGACATAACGAGGCGAATAGTGGAATATCATAGAAAGAAGGGAGATAGGATCCTGGTGATAGGTACGTATATAGAGCAGTTGGAGCGTGTGGCGGAGATGTTGGATGCGAAGCTATTGACGGGCAAGACGCCAAACCGGGAACGAATGAAGTTGTATGATGCATTTAGAAGCGGTGAAATAGACGTTATGGTGGTATCGAAAGTCGCGAATTTTGCTATTGATCTGCCCGATGCGAATGTAGCAGTGCAGATCTCGGGCACTTTCGGGTCGCGTCAGGAGGAGGCGCAGCGGCTTGGGCGGTTACTACGACCGAAGGATGACCGTTCACCTGCTTTCTTCTATACGCTCGTTAGTAAGGACACAAAAGACCAGGATTTTGGTGCAAAGCGGCAGTTGTTCCTTACGGAGCAGGGTTATAGGTATCACATATCGGACGATTTTTCGGCTACCAAATAGAAGGAAGGTGTTTGGATGTATAGCTACGATTAAGATGCATGATCCATGAGGGGGTTAAGGGAACTCATGAATATTAATTTGGCAGAACGGGATCTAACATTTTCCAATGATTTTTTTTGAGACACAGATTAACGCAGATTAACACAGATTTAAAGTAGTGAGTGTATTGATTCTTTATTGTATATTTTTTAATTTGAGGTATAATTTTTCTGCCACAGAGTACACCGAGAGCACCGAGCTATTTTCCCTCTGTTTCCTCTGTGGTCTCTGTGGCTATCATTTTTGATTTTTTCTTGATTTTGATTCTATGAACCCGTAAAAACTTAATAATCCAGACAGTAGCGTCTGTGTAAATCTGTGAAATCTGTGTCTTTATATGATAATTATCAAAACTTTTTGGGCAAACTATTTACTGGGGGTTCCCTTACTATCATTTTATTCTCGTAGCCCGTCAGGAAACAGTTTAAAGGTCCAGATCATCACTTATCGGTTGAAGAGCGTCCAAAGCGAGCGTGAAGAATTCCCTTCGCTCGAAGCCTAGTTCTTCGCATACCATTATATTCGCCCTGCTGACTGTTCGTGCAAAGGACTTGTCACTGAATTTCTTCTTTAATGATCATCTCCGCTGCTATAAGTCCGTGCATCTCTGGATTATCTTTTGTCTGTTCGTAATCCAAATCGTGTAATAAACCGACCAATATCCATTTCTCTTTGTCCCCTTCTGATCTCTTCTCCGCAAGTGCGCCCATTATCTTCGATACTGCAAGCATATGCTTCCGGAGATTATCGTTTTCTATCTCATTATCCACCATTTCAAGCGCGCTATCTATTGAGATCATTTCCTCTATCTATTAAGATTACTTTATTTCTTTTTGATAATTAGTTCTTTAAATAATATCAATGAATAAAATTTCAGACCCACAATATGGCGACAATTTTGTAGGAAGAGGAGAAGAAATCAAAGAGCTTAAAGAAAAAATCGAGAACAATGGGATTGTAGTCATAACTGGGGACAGGGGCATCGGAAAGACAAATCTGATAAAAGTTGTAGAGAAGGATTTTGAAAAGCAAAAAGAGTGTCATTATATTGATGATGTGTTATTATTTTCTGATGAGATAAGCCGATTTTTCTTGCCGAATAAATTAATAACGGGTACTTCAGGTTCAGTTTCAATACTTGGCTTTGGTGGTGGCGGTGGAACAAGTTGGAATCCCCGAGAACCTTCTGTTTTGGAATATATGGAGAAATCAGGAGAGCGGCTTATTTTTGTAGAGAATGCACATGAATTAAAGGAAGAGGAGATTGCAACTATTTTTGCGGCTACTCGTAGGAATGACAGCTTGAGATTTGTCCTTGAGATTGCCACCCCTTACAAGCCTGAGGACAAGCTGGAGATGGATTCTTACGAAGTCGTTGAATTAAAGGGATTAAGCGATAAGGATACAGGAAGTATAGTGAAAAGAGAATGTCCGAATTTTTCAGATACAATTGTGAGGATGATTGAATCTCTTTCAAAGGGCTATCCGTATGCTGCGAGGTCGCTTGCTTATATCTGCGATAAGAAAAACTCGGAAGAGGAGATGTTCAAGTTCCTGAATACTTTAAGCTATGATGACATGAAATTTAACCTCGGCAAGATTCACAAGGAAGTTTTAGAGACGTTGAACCAAGATTCTCAAGAGGTTATGAAGAAAATTGCAATCGCACCTGCGACTTTGACATTGAAATTGATAGAAGCTTTTTGTGGTGAGGATGTGGATACTCCGCTAAATGATATTATAGAAAGAGGGATTCTTGTAGAATCAGGAGAGAAATTGCACCGAATATATCATCCGCTTTTTAGAGAGTATCTAAGGCATATGCAACGAATAGCATTCGGAAATAAGAAGGAAATATATTGTGGGGCGATAGAAAAGGTAAAATCAGAGTTCGATTCTTTTTTTGTCCTTCTTGAAGTTTTAAAGGAACCCAATATTTTCAAGGAGTTAATAAAACGAACAGAGAATTATGAGGTTATTAATTCTATCGGAAGGCAAGCTTATACATGGGGGGAATTGGAACAAGCACTTTACGCATGGAATCATCTGCTCGAAAGAACAAAAGATAAGGATAAAGAATGGGAATCAATTGCAAGGGGAAATATAGGCATTGTCTACAAAATCAAAGGAGAACTTGACAATGCTCTGAAATATTATGGGACGGCATTGAAATTAAATGAAGAATTGGGAAAAAAAGAAGGAATGGCTGCAGGCCTTGTAAATATAGGCAATGTGTACCAAATCAAAGGAGAACTTGATAAAGCTCTGGAATATTACGGGAAGGCATTGGAATTAGATAAAGAGTTGGGAAGTAAAGAAGGAATGGCAGCAGACCTTGGAAATATAGGCATTGTCTACGGAATCAAAGGAGAACTTGATAATGCTCTGGAATATTTCAGGAAGGCATTGAAATTAAATGAAGAATTGGGAAGGAAAGAGGGAATGGCAAATCAACTTGGAAATATGGGTAATGTCTACCAAATCAAAGGAGAACCTGACAATGCTCTAGAATATTATGAGAAGGCATTGAAATTAGATGAAGAATTGGGAAGAAAAGGAGGGATGGCAATACACCTTGGAAATATAGGCAATGTCTACCAAAACAAAGGAGAGCTTGATAATGCTCTAGACTATTGTGGGAAAGCATTGAAATTAAATGAAGAATTGGGAAGAAAAGGCGGAATGGCAGCAAACCTTGTAAATATAGGCAATGTCTACGAAAACAAAGGAGAACTTGACAAAGCTCTGGAATATTACGGGAAGGCATTGAAAAAATTCAAAGATATAGGTAACCGAATAGAAACCGCTCGAACTTTGATGAACCTCGGTGATGTTTTTACTCTTAAAAGCGATAAAGAGCGTGCATTAGATTGTTTTTCGGAAGCGAAAGATCTCGCAAAAGGAAGTTCTGTTTTTGAAGATGTCCGTAAACGATTGAACAAATTAAAAGAGGAGCAAAATGCGTAAGATATTTAGCAGAACAGAAAAGGAATATAAACAATGTTTAGTCATCCGAGCGGATGTGAAACTGTCGAAGGGCAAAACAGCCGTACAAGCCGCTCATGCATCTATAATCAGCTATGATCGTGCTGCGGTGCATGATAGGAAGAAATGGAAAGAGCAAGGGCAGAAGAAGGTTGTGCTGAAGGTGAACAACCTTGACGAGATGTACAACTTGAAGTACGAAGTAGAAAAGCTTAGCTTGCCCTGTGCGATCGTAGAAGATGCCGGGCTAACGGAAATCCCGCCGGGAACCGTAACTGCATTAGGGATAGGCCCCGCAAGTGCTGACGAGATAGATAAAGTCACGAAACATCTGGATTTACTATAACAAATCTTTTTCAAGAAAGAATAATTTTTGATAATCGGACGCAGATGAACGCAGATAATCAGGATTTTAAATATATGGAACTTTTGAGGAAATAGCTTTCTGCGTAAATCTGCGTAAATCTGCGTCCTAAATAGTTAGAACTTGTACTTTATATACAATTAAAAAAAAAGTGCATGGAGATAGCGGCATGAAAGTGTACCGACTTGTAGCTTCAGAAGCAGGCCCAAAAAGACTCTTTGTCGGTGGTCTGCATGGAGACGAAGGGAAATATACCGCACCTATTCTTGAGCGGTTGGCAACGGAGAATCTAAACGCCGGAGAAGCGACTATCGTACCCAGCCTGGTCGAAAACGGCAAATATATCGGCGTTCTATCCGAGGCATACTACCGAAGCAAAGCGGGTATGGACTTGCTTCAACTCATCCAGGACTACAAACCCACTTATTATTTCGAGCTACACGCTTATGGTGAGCTGTCATATGCTAAGTTGACCGATCCTGAGCGAGTGAACAAGATAGGCGTCCCAAATTTCGTTGATTTCGGTGACGGAGTACTCATAGGGTCTATCGCACCCATTTTGAGGCGTAAATTTGCCGTGCACGATTTCTGCATTACTATCGAGGTGCCAAAATGGCAAATTAAGAAGATAAAACAAAAAGTACATGAGATTTTGATGCTCGGGCTAACGAAAACCGATAGAGAAGCGATAATGCGTGAGTTTCGATTGCGGTATCCGGCACAAACAAAAATAGCTGAGACGTTGTTCTATCACTATTACCATAACCTCTTAAATCCATTTTAATAACCACCAGATTACACAGATTTACACGAGAAAGCATAATGTCTAACGAAAATTAATTATTGACACTGATTAACGCAGAAGAAATTAAATCCGTGTAAATCCGTGTAAATCTGCGTCCTAAATTAAATTTATAGGTGGAAGTTATACTTCATATATAACGAGAAACCGATGGAACCTAAAAGAATCCTTATGGATCGCGGAATAAGAGCCGTGAGAAGTCTTGGTCAGTACTTTTTGGTTGATATTGATGTAGCAGCGAGAATGGTAGAATATGCAAGTGTTGGACCTGACGATGTAGTGCTGGAGATAGGAGCAGGCCTGGGAAGTGTGACCGAGGAATTAGCACGAAAAGCGAAGCGGGTTTATGCGGTGGAAAAGGATAACGAACTTTGTGAGATATTAAGGGAGCAGTATGACGACAAAAAAGGCAAGATCGAGGTGATCGAGGCGGACATAATGGAACTAGAACTCCCTGAATTTGATAAAGTCGTTGCGAGCATACCCTACTCCTTGTCATCACCAATAACATATAAATTGCTGCTCCATAACTTCGGGCTTGCTGTGCTTTTATATCAGAAAGAGTTCGCGCAGAAGATGACGGCGGAGCCCAGGTCGCATTTGTATGGGCGGTTATCTGTTATTGCACAGGCACTTGCAGACATCGAAATCCTTGAGATTGTCCATCGGGATGCTTTTTGTCCCTCACCTCCTGTTAAAACCGCGATAGTGCGATTCACAGAGAAGAAGAAACGGCTAGTGGAAGATAAGCGGGAGTTTTTTGAGTTCGTTAGTTTCGCATTCGGGCACAGACGGAAGATGATGCGGCACATATTTAGTACTTCAGACGCGCTTAAGGATTTGGCGAAGAGACCGGAGGAGTTGAGTCCGGAAGAGTTCGCAAGGCTATTTTCAATTTTTTGACATCGAATAACACTAAAACTTTTTAGAAAAAAGTTTTATCAAAAGCCAATTTCTTTGGTAAAGTTTTTAAAACTTTTTTAATTGTATATAAAGTATAACTTC
>JAYEJE010000223.1:0-6999 GCA_034660415.1 Methanobacteriota archaeon
CTACCTCGGCGTAATAGACCTTGATTTTGCCGCTTTTATTACGCCGAATAATTTTTCGTATGTAGCTCATATTGTAGTGTAACGTTCCACTACTATATATCACTATCGCTTTTTAGTGAGGAACCTCAGATTCAACACATAGAGGTAGAATGCGATGCAGTGGGTGGATTTTAGTAACCTAAAAATCCAACCTTATTTTGACCCCATAGTTTTAATTCCTTTACAAGGGCAACATATTCTGAACTTCCTTTACCATTCTTTGTGAGGAAATTAGCCACTTCTTCCCTTCTCTGTTCTTTCGATCCCTTGCCTTGGGAAGCAGAAGACCTATAATATAAGGTACCCTTGAATTGCTCAAGAACGGTTCTCATTTCTATTCCTGCTGCTGACATAGTCCCTGCCCCAGCCTTAGCATGTTCAATTACCACCATAGCAACATCAAATAAATCAACAATCGGGCGTTGTCTATCTTCAGTGGGCTTGATTTGTTTGATAGTCTTAAGCGCACTACGCACAATTCCTTCAACGTTTTAAGACTTTTGAATATCTTGATACCGACGTAGCTGTATTTTTGGCCATTCATTTTCGGGATCTCTCTTTGAATGATCGTGAACCAAGTCATAAACTTTAGAACTTCCAGATATGTTACTTCCTAATGCTGAAGTTGTAGCAGGGTAAAAATCTGGAGAGCCATAACTGAATGCTGATTGCCATTGACTAATTTCACTTTCGAGGATTTCAATCGTATTATTGTCTATTTCTTCATCCCGCAATCCAGAAATTGTATCGCGTTCCCATTCTGTAATTTCTAAGGCTCGATGTATGTTTGGAAGTGCTCGGTATTCAGTTAGGATCTCGTCACGTTTCGTCGATAGCAATCTACATTCTTCTTCTATAACCCTTTGTGCCCTGCTTCTATTATTCATTGTTTACCACATTAAAACTTCATTCCTTATAAGATTTTCTGTAACGCAGCAACTCCCAATACAGGACTTTAGAAAAGCACTGAGGAAAGAGCGATTGATGGAAAAAGCATGCAAGCATGCTAGTGCTGCGAGTTACCGTGCGTGCGGAACCTATAGAATCATTATTCATGGCAATCTTAGTGGGGCACGAAAAAGAGAAAGAAGAATTGCGTAGGATAATAGAGGAACTTGAGCAAACCAAATCTCGATTTTGCAAAATGCCCCTATTTTTAAAAAATTTGATATGCCGCCATATAGCCAAGATAACCAAATTCTATGACAGCTTTGACTTATTGTCTATACCTTCTTTTTTGCCTATGAGTAAAACTGCAAATGATACGTAATTCGTAATTCGTAATTCACGACTGAACGTAATACAGCCACTATATCCTCTTATACCACTTAACTACCCTGAAAATACCAAAGGAAATGAGCAGAGTCAATATGACCCACACGATTCTCATGTTACCCGCTTCTCTGCCCTCTTTCACTGACACGTTCCAATCGTGAAAGAAAGCAGCATTAAAAAACGAAGCTATTTCATCCTTCTCTATTATTACGCCCGCTTCTCTGTTATGGATAGAATTGGCGTTCCAGTTCAGCGATGCAATAACCACTTTCCTGTCATCGATGATTAAGCCCTTGTTATGTATTTTCACCAGCCCCAAACTATTTAAATCCGCTAATTCCGCTTCTAAATCCAAATTCTCGGCCGCCGCTATCTGTCTCAGCCACGAAATGACTTCGTCATTATTGTTATACCCAGCTAAATATTTGGAGTCCAGCAGCACTTTAACTTCACAGCCTCGTCTTGCAGCCTCTATTAACGCGAATATGAATGGGTTGTCCGCGTCCGCCCAGAATCTGCTAGTTGAGAACTGCTGCACATGAATACTTTCTTCTGCTTCGTATATTGCACCCAGTATCGTCTCGTTACTCATGGCTGTATCAGGCGCTAAAACCGGGAGCAGAGTGAAATTACAATTCAGTGTAAGAGGCACAAAAACAGCTTTATAAGCGCTTAGAGGTATGTCTCGGCTAATGCTTTCTGTTTCTAACCCCTCCGGTAAATCTACTTTGCCACGCTGGAAATCGTCTACAAATACAGCTTTGAAGTAATTCGCCACAGCTTGAGCTCTTATAACGATGCCCCAGCCACGGTTTCCGAATGTGCTATCATAAGGTATCCCTGTATTTTTCCAGTTTTCGGTCATTATCATGGTTATTTCGCGGTCAATAACGACATACTTGGCATGGTTTATGAATGGATCGTTGGCAAAACGAACTTCCCCACCTCTTGCTCTTATCTTCGCCGCAATATACAGCTCTTCATCATTAATCCTGCCAATCGGGTTACCCTCAAGCAACAGAAACACGTTCACGCCTCTATCTAAGGCATCCAAAACGAGGTCCATGAGATATGGGTTTTCAAATTGGTACAGGTTAATATACAAGGATGATGAAGCATTATCCAGCTCGCTCTGCAAAATGGTGAAACTGCAATCAGGCGATACGAAAGCGGTTACTTCACCAAAAGCGTGGAAATCTTCGGGTGGGAAATAAGAAGCGCCAAAAGGTAGCAGAATCCAATCCTCGCTCTGGTCTGTATCTTTAACGCCCCCTCGTTTGTATACCATTCCCTCTCTCGAATTCTTCAAAGGCTCACCTTGCCAATTCTCGCACTTGTGCTCGGAATACCCATATATAACAACATCCACAGTCCCCTCGCTCTTGTCTTGTAGTATTACTTCATCGCCACTATTACGTAACGCGAAACAGCCTTCTGCGTGCATTTGCCGCACTTTAGGTTCTGTGTCCAAATCAAAACCATATTCAAAATCCGGAATAATGCCTTTACCTGTAATGCTACTCATTTGCGCTACAAATACCGATGCTGTTCTCGTAACGTATACTGTCTGATCAGGGGCAATACTAAAAGAGGGGAATATGATTGTTCCTTCATTATCTGTTAGACTCCAGCCTTCGATATTGATGGAACGAGTCCCGAAATTACTTATAGCAACGTATTCGTCCAGCTCGTTTTTCGTTGCTGTGTTCGGGTAAATCTCCGTTATCTGCAAATTTGATTTAGCTGATGAATGGACAAAGGCACCTTGTGTCGCGCTTATAGAAATAGAGAGTAGGAGAAGAAGAGCGAATATGAGTGTTGCAACGGCATATGCATTACTAGGCACTGTTTTTTCGGGCATTTGCTATTTCTCGTTGTATATAAGGTATAACTTCTACCCCTTTAAGACGCAGATTTACACTGATTTACACGGATTTGATTTTTTCTGCGTTAATCTGTGTTAATCTGTGTCAATAATTGATTTGATTTTTTCTGCTTTGTAAATTGGTATACTTTTGTGGTTAGCGAAACGAACTAAGTTATGGTGGTGATGTGTACGGTACTAAGGGTAAGTAATCTGCACCATATTGTATACCATCAGAAGAATATACGACATTAGGCGAATAGTATGGGCGTGTATCTCCAAGTCCATCGCCATTCCAATCTTCGCCCGTATAATCAGCCCAGTAGTTCCCGCCAAGATAGGGACCACCGATGATATTTGTACCAGATGTTTTTATAATGTTCCATGTGTTGTATCCGTCATCGTCCCTAGCATTATTCGTATTGTTGAAGTAGTTATTGTAGATCCTGTTGTCGTGCGAGGAGTGAAGATGAATGCCGGCATAGTTGTCCGTTGCGGAGTTGTTCGTGATGTTGTTGTTCGCAATGGTGTTGTTGCATGAAAAACGCAGGTTTATGCCGTCGTACTTGTTCGAGAAAACGGTATTGTTAGTAATAGTATTATTGTTGCTCAAACGAAACAGGTAGAAGCCGTAGTCGTTATCCCTGACGGTATTGTTAATAATTGTGTTTTCGCATGATGCATCCAGCGATATACCGATATAGTTATTCGACACATTGCTATCGGTAATGGTGCAGTGATCCACATCAGAGCCAAGATATATCCCGGCATTAGGCCGGTTAGTAGCATTCATGATTGTAAATCCGCTTATATTTACATAATCCGCAGTCACCTCAAAGACATGCTCACTTCTGCTTTTCGCACGAATAAAAGTTGATTGTGAGCCGTTTTCGGATCGTATGGTTAAATAACTCACGTTTACATTCACGTTCTCTATGTAGGACCCATTTGTTACTATTATCGTGTCGCCTGCGCTCGAGATGTTTATAGCATCCTGAATCATCGTGAAATTTGCGCTGCCGTTTTCTGTTACATACCAGGTCACCGCAGATGATGTGCCGGAAAGGCATAGAAATAAAAATGAAATCGTGGCACAGATGATAAAAATCCACCATATTTTTTCCCGCATCTTGCTATCTATCACCCCACCTAAAATAATACATTTTTATTTGCATTCAGGTTGTCCCGTTCTCCTTTTGTTTCAAAAAAAGCTTATGTATACTTATCACTTAGAGCATAAAAACTTTTCGCTTTTTTCAACTCAAAAGGCGTATTTATGTTTCGAAAGGTTTTCAACTCCGGGTCTATCTCTCGTATCCGGTTTACCGGTAAGAAGCAAACATCTTTGAGCTGCGAAATCGCATGATATATCTTCCCATCGCCCCTTTTTACCGTGTCCCTTATCGCAGCTAGCATCGGTTCTCTCCGATATACCGCATGTAACGGCTCCAGCATCCCGTTTTCCCATCGCGGCACTACTGCGTCATAGCCCGTAGAGGCAATCTCAAATAACAATTTCACAACGCTTTCATTTACAAATGGCATATCGCATCCAATGACGAGCGAAAAAGCAAAAGAAGCCTGTTCTAAACCGGATAAGAAGCCCGCGAGAGGACCAACGCCATTCAGAGTGTCAAAAGCAAAATCAATTTTATTATCATGTACTCTTGCACTGATTTTTTCACCCTGCTGCTCGTCTCGTGCTGCAACTATTATCTCATCTGCCAGACCGGAGATATTATCAATAGCATGCTGTATAAGCAATTTGTTATCTAACATGGCGAAGCATTTATCGAACGAATGGAATCTACGACCTTGCCCGCCTGCCAGGATGAGTACTGTCTTTTGCATTTCCATTTTATTTAATACTACGGGATTATACTTTACTAAATTATTTATCAAAAAGGAAGTGCTAAGAAAATAACAGAGGGAAGCCATGCAAAAAGAAAGTGGCCATTTGGTTTTCGGTGGCGTGGACACAGTAGAGTTGGCAGAGACATATGGGACACCACTATACATAACAGATGAAGATATGGTGCGGAACAATTTCAGGCGCTATAATAGCGCTTTTGAATCGGCAGACAAGTATTACGCGGTAAAAGCGAACGGTAATCTTGCGATATTGAAGATATTAGCGAGCGAAGGAGCAGGTGCTGATGTGTTTTCCGGTGGCGAACTCCAACTCGTGAAGTTAGCAGGCATACCCCGGGACAAGATACTATTCAACGGTAATTCGAAAAGCGAAGAGGAATTAAGGGCCGTGGTAGACGCTGGCGTGAAGGTATCTGTGGATTCACAGGACGAAATGCGCACTTTATCTGCAATCGCCGTTGCAATGGATAAGGAAGTGGAAATTGCAATACGGGTGAACCCCGATGTATCACCAAAGGTGAATCCAAAGATAGCAACAGGCCTACGCGAATCGAAATTTGGCATCCCCTTTTACGAGGTGATCGCAACATGTGAAGATGCGAAAATGCTGCCGAACATCACTCTTACGGGATTACATTGTCATATCGGGTCACAAATATTAGACGTAAGCGTATTTAGTGAGGCAACAGAGAAGATGATGAACCTAGTAGAGGATTTATATGCGCGAGGGATGGAACTCAAATTTGTGGACCTCGGTGGCGGACTGGGAATAAGCCACCGTAAAGAGGAGAAGGCGCCGACGCCAAATGATTTGGCTGATGCTATATTGCCCACGTTTGATGCTAGGTTGGACTCGTTGGGCATAAAGCTGAAGTTGGTCTTAGAGCCCGGCAGGTCTATCGTTGGTCCCGCTACAATATTATTGTGCCGGGTAAACACGGTGAAGCAGGCCTATAAAAATTTCGTGGCTATAGATGCAGGATTTAACCTGTTCATGAGGCCTGTAATGTATGATGCGTATCATGAAGTGGTAGTGGCGAACAAGCTAAATGAACAAGCTTCGGTATTATGCACAGTAGTCGGTCCTGTATGCGAATCGGGCGATATATTAGCAAAGGATAGAATGCTGCCGGAAGTTGAGCGCGGCGATTTAGTCGCCATATTAAATGCTGGCGCTTATGGGTTCTCCATGAGCTCGCAATACAATGGTCGTCCGAGATGTGCGGAAGTATTGATTTGTGATGGTAAGGTGGACGTGATAAGGTCGAAAGAAAGCGTTGATGATTTGATAAGGAATCAGGTGATCCCTCCGAGGTTGATCTAACCACAAGATTACACAGATTTCCACGAGATATTGAGGGGATACAAGTTAAACCTGCATCCTTTTCTCACATCCACTTTACAAAGGTAAAAATGTAAAAGCATTTATATATCTAGATATATTATTTGTTATTGTTCATGACAGAAGAAATGGATAAAGTGCCAAGGACCTTTTTGAAAGCGTTGGCCGATTTTAGCAGGGAAAGAGAAATGGTTTTCAAAGAGTTCGATGAGATACAAGACAAATATTCAAAAGGCGAGGATATTGTAGAAGATTTGAAACAGTTTAAAAGCAAAAGACCCGGTATTTTTGTGGTGATTGATGACATCTTCCATAAAGCGGTAGAAGTTGAGCATAAGCTTGACCAAGAGCGAGTAAAAGAAGAAGAGCGTGAGGTTATACGGGAGTTTAAGGACAGGTTCTCGGATTTAGCTGAAGCGATCGATTTACTTGTTCTTGAAGAATTGGTAGCAAGCAGATAAGTATAGTTTTTGAACAAACTAAAATCAATTATTGACACAGATTAACACAACACTTTTTCTTTTTTACAAAAAGAAAACCTGTGCTAAAAGAAAAACACAAATGTTCTTTTGGTAAAGCTTTTCTTTTTAAGAAAAGGTTTGTGTAA
>JAYEJE010000224.1:0-6979 GCA_034660415.1 Methanobacteriota archaeon
GTGATCATGCCACGCCCACGTATTTCAAGATAGTAGACCTTGCTGTATTTGTATAGCAGATCAATCGGACTAAACTTATGATTGTGTTTCGCGTTCTTTAAGTGCTGTTCCAACTTACAGAGGATATAAAGAGAAAGAAACGCGATGAATACGTGTCCAAAGACACTTTCATCGTTCTGTAGATAGAGCTTGTCCGCATTAAGCACTGTTTTGTATGTGTCAAACATCTTCTCAGCCACTTCTCGCTTCTTGTCTATCTTGCGCTCCTCTAATTTCCGGTACAGCGTCTTCTGTTCTTCCAGTCTAAGATCCTGGTCCTCAAAGAGGTAGAGGTAAAAATCGTTGTATTTCCGTTTTCCACACGTAATCAAGCGACTGTGGTAGGAAAAGTATTCGGTGATATTCCGCGGACTGGCGACCGCTCGTTTATTTTGTCTCTTTGGACTAAAACCCTTCTCTTTATCAACTTTTCCGAGGTATTTCGCTACATTGCGCCCCTTTTTTATTGTATATAAAGTATAGCTTCTTTCTATTTAAGACACAGATTTACACGGATTTACGCAGATTTATTTTAGTTTAACCGTGTTGATTCTCATCATCTGTGTTAATCTGCGTTAATCTGTGTCCACAATTTATTTTCTGTTTTCTTGTATCTCTATCAAAGATAACGATTGGTTGAATGATAGACATAGTAATTTGAGCCCTGCGTCTTAATTTCGAGGCACTTTTTACCCTTGTGTCGTTGATTCTCTAACCACTTTCTAGCCCACTCTTCCATGTCTCCTATATAGAGAAATAGGGAACATACTAATCTAATAAAAACCTTTTTGGTTTTATCCTTTCGTTATGCGAATATATTTAAAGAAAAAGTATGTCTACGGGCGGTCTCGCAAAAAACCCTTTCCTTTCGGCCATTCGGAAAAGCTCATCATGAGCTTTCACTACCGCCTCGGGCATTTCATATGTGTACTTATTCACGTACATCAATGCGAATTTCTTCACTAGCTCTTTATCCGCACCCCGTGAATATTTCATTGCATATTGCATGGCTTCATCTACGTTCTCCAGTGCATATTGCACGCTTTCTCGCATGGCCGCGAGGAATACACGCTGTTGCTCTTCAGGCACATCCCTCTTTATAGCATTAATGCCCAAGGGCAAAGGCAACTGTGTCTTCTCATACCACCAATGCCACAAATCAAGGATTTTTATGAGTTCGTGCTGCGGATATGTTATCTGACCTTCATGGATTAGCAGACCAGCATCAACTTCTCCGCTCTTCACTGCTGGTATGACCTCATCAAATCTCATTTCGACCGGCTGGAAATGATCAACAGCCAGCTTCAGCAGCAGGTTCGCTGTGGTGTATCTTCCAGGCACTGCAATTTTCTTGCCTTCTACGGACATATCTCTGCTTCCAACCACTACCGGACCATATCCATCGCCTACGCTTGCACCGGTGGATAAAATACGATATTTGTCATGAAGAAAGGCATAAGCATGGGCTGATAGCGCAGTGACATCTATTTCGGCATTGAACGCTCTTCTGTTTAGCGTTTCTATGTCCTCTACTACCTGCTCTATTTCAAAATTGACACTGACTTTACCGCTTAACAATCCGTAAAACATGAATGCGTCATCTGCATCTGGTGTATGTGCTATGATCATGGTTCATTAGTATTTTGCGGTGGGAAGTATAAAAAGGTTATGTGATTGCTCAAAATCTTGTATCATCATCACAAAATCTCATACCTCGTATTCCTTTGTGCCACGGGCCTGCCAACCGATTCTACCGCTTTTATTATCTCCTCAACCCTAGCCGGTTTATGCTCCTTCCCCGCTGCGGTTACAACATTCTCCTCCAGTATCGTCCCTCCGAAGTCGTTCGCACCAAAAAACAGAGCTAGCTTGCCCACATCAAAATCCTGCGTGAGCCATGACGCCTGCACGTTCATTATAGAATGCAAAACAATACGTGAAATCGCTAACACCTGCAAATATCGCGTTACCGATACGGGCGCCTTTATATCCTCATACAGTTCAGTATTCTTCGGCTGAAACGTCCATGGTATAAAAGCAGTAAACCCTTTCGTTTTATTCTGCAAATCGCGTATCCGGAAAAGATGCTCCACGATCTCTTCGTTTGTTTCAATATGCCCAAACATCATAGTTGCCGTTGTCTTCATACCTATGCTGTGTGCAATCTCCATCACTTCAATCCAGTCATCCGCACCGACCTTATTCGGGCTGATGACCTTGCGAACCCTATCAGATAAGATCTCAGCACCTCCGCCGGGCAATGAATCAAGTCCCGCCTCTCGTAACCGTTCAAGTGTTTCTCTTATGCCTATACCTTCGTTTCGCGCAATGAAATATATCTCTGGAGGCGAGAGGCTGTGCAGTTGTACCTTCGGGAATTCTCGCTTTATCGTCGAAATCAAGTCTTCATACCATTCAATGCTGATCTCAGGGTTATGTCCTCCTTGGATGAGTATTTGCGTCCCACCAACATCAACTGTTTCTTCAACTTTCCTTAGTATCTCTTCCTTACTCAGGGCATAGCTCTCTTCGCTATTTTTCGCATAAAACGCGCAGAATTTGCAGCTTGATACGCATCGGTTTGTATAGCTTATGTTTCTATCACTAACGAATGTCACAAGCTCGCCACATCTCCTTCTCCTTACTTCATCTGCAATTCTGCCAATAACAGGCAAAGGCATGCCGAACAGGTGCTCTGCCTCTTCAAAACTCAAATCTACTCCTTCCAGATTCTTTTCCACATACTCCTTCCATTCAGAGTAATCTGTATTCATGACACTTCTCCTCAAACAGTTCAAGCCCTCTCTTTTCTTTCGCGCCCATCTGGAACGTAAGCGATCTGAAATACCGTGCGAGAAACTCTACGGGCATTCCAAACTTCTTCTCTGCTGCCGATACAATCAGATCAACATTCTTCTTACCCCACACGACTGATTCCATCACTTTCCTGTTTATTTCACTCATATCCTCCTCTTTACGCGAAACGGAAATCCCAAACACCATTGGATAGCCAGTTAATTTATGCCATTCCTCGCCCAAATCCATAACCACTTCATGTGTCATCCTCGCCTTGATAGCGTCATCACCAATAACAAGTGCATGATTGCAACGCTTAAGTAATTCGCTTGCTTTACCCTCATTCAGCGGTACAAGCCTGTTTTTCAGCCCCTTCTCGTGCAAAATGATTTTAAGTAGGTTGAGCGATGTCACTGTTTGATTTGTTACGGCAATAGACTCATTATCGCCATCAAGCATTTTCCCATTCGAAACGAGAATGACACTCAAAACGCTATTCTTCGAGGCGACACAGAAATCATAGCTCTTCAATTTAGCCCTATTCTTTATATAATAGAACGAAGGAACGGGTGCGAAATCTATTCCCCCTTTTTCAAACATCCCGGCAAGCTGCTTTGGCAATGCTTCTATTACCTGCATCCCATTCTGCTCAAGCTGGTAATAGGGTAAGTAGTTATTCACGAACCCGAATTTGCCTATTTTTACGCTCATTGATACACCCTCAAGATATTGTAAAATGTGTCTCTTTCCGCGGGTACTTTATGCATGCCCTTCACAAATCCTATAATCGTATCCCTATGAAGCATAAGTGGCGTTTTAGCACCAGCCGCATGTGTAACCCGCTCCTCCATAAGCGTTCCATCCAAATCGTTCGCACCATAATTTAAAGCGACTTGCGCAAGCTTCTCGCCAAGTGCAACCCAGTAAGCCCTTATACTCCTAAAATTACGTAGCACTATTCTTGAAACCGCGATCGTTTTGAGAATATCAATAGGGTTTGTTTTCTCTTTGACCAATCCGGCCGCTGCGAGTTCGGTGTTTTCCGGATAGAAAAGAAGTGGTATGAAGGAGACAAACCCACCTGTTTTCTCCTGCAACTGCCATAGTTTGTCTAGATGAATGGCCCTGTGTTTTGGCTTTTCTATATGGCCAAAGAGCATTGTAGCATTACTTTTTATTCCTATGCTATGGGCTATCTCCATTATCCGAAGCCATTCATCCGCTTTGAGCTTCTTCGGGCAAATAACTTCTCGAATCCCATCATCGAGAATCTCCGCGCCACCGCCTGGCATTGCTTGCAGTCCGGCGTCCCGCAACCTTGAGAGCACTTCCTCTACACTCATTCTCCCGACCTGCGAAAGGAAGTGTATTTCTGTTGCGGTCAATGCTTTGATGATAACGTGTGGAAACTTACTCTTTATCAGCCCGAAAATTGCCTCAAAGTATTCTATGCTCATTTCCGGATTGAGTGCACCGACAATATGGAGCTCAGTAGCCCCCATTTTTACCGCTTCTGCAACTTTCTCAAGCACATCATCAACGCGCATAAAATACGCATCAATATCTCCAACATCGCGGTAGAAAGCGCAGAGCGGACATCGAGAAACGCATATATTCGTATAGTTTATATGTCTGTTAACAACGAACGTTACAATGTTTCCATTCCGCCGATTGATAGAATCTGCAACTTCTCCAAGCTCATGGAGGTCCAGTTCAAAAAGTTCTTCAATATTTTTCGGCGTCCATTCCACCATTTCTGTGTTGCACTAATATTTGATAATATAGTTATAGTCTATCACCCGATCATATAAATATATTCTTTTATGTACATATTCACCGATGAATATAACATATCGCGTGGCAATTCGAGCAGGGAACATGTTCTATAAGGAGCAAGAAAGCATACTATCCAACTAAAATTAATTATTGATTTTGACACAGATTAACACTAAAACTTTTTTAAAGAAAGGTTTGTGTAAATCTGCGTCCTAAATAAATAGCTAGAAGTTATATGCGTTATATACAACGAAAAACAGTGGTAAATTGAAACTATGACCGAAGCAATAGTACCATTTTTAATAGCCATTTGTATAGTTTCAAACGATTCCCAATACCACACCGTCTAAATGTGATTATAGAAGGCGAATCGCTCTTCAATGATGGTACATGCGTTATTTCCGTTAATGGTTCTTTCTCTGCCCGCAACATACCAGTACAAAGAAATATTCGTTATGATTATCGGTATATTGATCGCGATTAATCTTGTCCTCAATCCAATTCTGCTTCATGAGTATTTGAAGAGAGCAAAACTGCCTTCATTATAGATATACTCTATGTGGGCATGGGAATTGCAAGTGTTATAGTTGCACGGGGTATTTTTATCCATCTGGGTATGCATAAGAAGGAAGAAGAAGAAGAAGACGGGAAAGGGAACTCCCAGTAAATAGTTAACCCAAAAAGTTTTGATAATTATCATACATAGACACAGATTTCACAGATTTACACAGACGCTACAGTCAGGATTTTTAAGTTTTTACGGGTTCATAGAATCAAAATAAAAAAAATCGATTATTACAGTACTTTAAATCTGTGTTAATCAGCGTTAATCTGTGTCTTAAAAATCTTTGGAAAATGATACGATTCAGTTCTGGCAAAATATTATTTGTGAGTTCCCTAAAGCGAAAAATTGTAATCACAAATAAAAAGGAGAAGAAAAAAAAGGGATGGTTGTTTTGCTGACCTTTTTAAGGCTACCCTACTGATTAATTTTCTCGTAGCCATGCCCAAGCGGTATTCATGTCCGCGGTGTGGAAATGTTGGGCTTCGCTCAGGACCTAATAGCGCAAATAAGCTCTGCTGTCTCTTCTTGCGTGAAGTTATGAGGTACGATATAGAAGATCCAGTCGCAGTCTACCCAGAAGTAGTGAGACAAATTGTCTGAAGAGGTTTGGTACACCTGCTTTTCGGCAATTGTTTGCGCTTTCAGATCAGAAGCCCAACTGCCACCCCAGTTCTGCATACCTATCGCCATCTTCTCGTTTTCGATCCTCGCAATCGTTTCGTTTTGATATAGAGTTGTCCACAGCGTTAACATTCCGCCTTCTTTCATGTAGTGTACAATTGCCACATCCTTGACCTGTTCAACATTGCCGACATGTGATTGCTTCACACGCTGTAACGCATCCGGACCAGAGGCTACAACCATCTTGTCCATGCCAAGCAGCACATCAGGAGCGATCTCAGCCGCTGCACTCGCTTCTACTACGGGCTGCTTAGGGGCTGGGAACATAGTGAGAGCGAGATAACTAGAAGCTGTCACCAGCAGGATAGCAAATACGATCAGCAGAATTTTTTGGGCTCTTTCCATTTTGCATTCTCAGCTCAAGGAGACTCAGATTTTTGTGCTGGTTCATCCCGTTTTACAACCAGAACAGGTCCTTTGGAATTTCGAATTACCTTTTCAGAAACAGAGCCCAGCAGCAACTCCTTGACATTGCTCTTGCCATGCGAGCCGAGCACAATAAGTGAAACGTTTTCTTCTTCTGCGGTTTTTAGTATTTCCTTGCGCGGAACACCTTCGGGCATTTTTACGGTCACTTTCAGCCCCACCGTTTCTATCTCCGTCTTAAGTTCATCCAATTGCTTCTTGACATTTGCTATCATCATCTCCTGGACTTCATAGTCATATGTCACTGGCGTCTCTCCGAACCCCGCAACTCCTGTTGACATTGCTGCTAGATCTCGCATGTCTATTACATACACGAGCACAACCTCTTCTGCACCCGCATCCTTCAATTTCTTTACATATTCCAACGCCTTAACGGCACAATCAGAGAAATCCGTTGGATACAATATCTTTTTAAACATTTTCCCTCCCGCCCAAATCGGCAGTTCCCGTTATGGAAACGCGCTTGTCATCTTCGATCCTATGAATATATATGTATATATCATTACAGTATTAAAGATATATAAAATTGTTTATGATTTAACTTGACTTTGTCCCTAAAATGACCCTTTTGTGTCCCTTATAAATAAATATCGTTATCACACGAGCAGTTTCGGCGTATAGTATGTATAATACGTCCCTTTCTTTTCTCTATGCCTCTTTTAATTTCGCTGCGTCCAAAAATCCTCTTGCACGTTC
>JAYEJE010000225.1:0-6902 GCA_034660415.1 Methanobacteriota archaeon
CAAGGATTATCAAAGTGGACACCCATTCTACCCATTCTACCCCCCGACCATATAAGTTGCTTGCACCGATGCAGATACAAAATAAGCCGACAAGCACTGTAAATATAGACTCTTCTGGTTCTGGTCTGCGATACACAGGCATAGCTTGACGAACAAGTTCGCCTATTATAACAAGTACTCCTACGCCTAATGCGAGATAATTAAACGATTGCAACAATTTCAGGTATCCCAGTGCTGTAAGCATTAATAAAATACCTGCCAAAATCGCCACCACGCATAATTGAATCACATCAAATTTGTCTCTGCCGAGCTTCATGCCTCTGCCTCCGCTTTTTCGCCCATCCCCCACCTTTCTTTTGACATAAAATTGAGTTGATAATGATTATACATAAATAAAACATGCTTTTTCTTTTCGTGTTCGTTTTAGGCCTAGTGCCTATGTGCATGTTGCAAAAACAAAAACGATGGGCTTTTATATCTTTAGCTACATAAACATAATATTGAGTGTGATTAAACATGCAAGTAGTAAAAATAGGATTTGTAAAACTAGGTAACATAGGCGCTTCAAGGATAGTCGATTTGTTGCTGGACGAGAGAGCAGATAGAGAAGATATAGATGCACGGGTGTTGGGGACAGGTGCGAAGATGACGCCAGAGCATGCGGCAGACACTTCTCGGTTGTTAGATTGGGACCCCGATTTAGTAGTGATAACCAGTCCCAATGCCGCACTTCCAGGGCCTAAGCGTGCACGTGAGATGGTAAAAGAGAAAGGTAAACCTTGCATCGTTATCTCAGATGCACCGGCAAAAAAAGCGGTGAATGATTTGAAGGAGAATGGGTACGGATACATAATAATACCCGGAGATCCGATGATAGGGGCGAGAAGAGAGTTCTTAGACCCCGTGGAGATGAGCCTGTTCAATGCCGATGTACTCTCAGTTCTAACGATAGCGGGAGTAGTGAAATTGATGCAGGAAGAGCTTGACGCTGTTATAGATGCGATAAGGAAAGGTGGCGATGTGAAACTACCTCAGATCATAGCCACAGCGGAGAAATCGGTAGAAAGGGCTCAGTTCTCAAATCCGTATGCAAAAGCTAAAGCCATCGCCGCTTATAGCATGGCCGAGAAAGTAGCAGAGCTGGATGTGAAAGGGTGCTTCATGATGAAGGATCCCAAAGAATACGTGCCAATAGTGGCGGCTGCGCATGAACTATTAAGAGAAGCTGCAAAGCTCGCCTATGAAGCGCGGGATATGGAAAAGCAAACAGACAGCTTAGTTCGTATGCCACATGCTAGAACAGGGGAGATATTGAAGAAGGAGAAGTTACTGGAGAAGCCGAGTGCGTGATCTCCCTTTTTTTCTTTTTTTCCTTTTCTTTTGAATGTGCGCAATAAAGCGTGGAAAATATTATTTCCGAATCTATTCAGAGTTCGTGATAACCAATTTTAAAAATTATATTATGGGCCCGATGCGATTTGAACGCATGACCTTCGCCTCGTAAAGGCGACGTCATAACCAACTAGACCACGGGCCCACTATAAAGATATTTTATTTTATATCTTTAGATACAATACTTTATTAGATTAAAAAGTTACTTACGTCAGAGGATGTAAAGAAAAATGCGAGGTGGATTTAGAAAAGGAATGGGCTTGAGTCCCAAGAAGTTGAACCAGATGATGAAACAAATGGGCATAAGTGTAGAAGAGATGGACGATGTAGAGGAAGTAGTGATAAAGACAGCAGATGCTGAACTCGTTTTTACGGAGCCTGAAGTTTCTGTTACGGATGCCCAGGGATCGAAAGTGTATCAAATAACAGGTACGCCGGTAGAACGCCCAAAGGCAGAATCTGAACTTGAAGTTTCGCAAGAGGATGTGGAAATTGTGATGGAAAAGGCTGGGTGCAGTGAAACAGAAGCGAAAGCGGCGTTAACCGAAACAAAAGGTGATTTGGCAGAGGCAATATCCAAACTTTGTGTAGAATGAATTTAATTCAGCCGAAACGCATTGGGATGGTATGTAGGGGCGAACCCAAAGCGGTATCCGTATTAAAGGACTTGATTGAGTGCCTTGAGGGCAGTGCAGAAGTCATACTTGGGGAAGAGATAGCGTACAAGCTCAAAATGCAGGGTATGAGAATAGAAGATATGGATGTGGATTTCTTAATCTGTGTTGGTGGTGACGGTACGATATTAAGGGCACTGCATTCTTTGAAAAGCCCCATACCTGTGCTGGGTATAAATATGGGTGCTATCGGATTTTTAGCAGCGGTGCAGCCAAAAGACTGTATTCCGATACTTACAGAGCTATTAGACGGGTTTGAGGTCGAGCGTAGAGAACGGCTTTCAGTGGAACTAAAAGGTAAGAAGGAGCGGATACCCTATGCAATGAATGAAGCTGTGGTAATCACATCTAAGCCAGGGAAGATGCTACATTTTGCCATCTTTTTGGATGATGAGGAGTTAGAAGAGTTAAGAGCAGACGGTGTTATTTTTGCAACTCCCACCGGGAGCACGGCATATGCAATGTCCGCCGGCGGGCCCATTGTAGATCCAAAGGTGAATG
This sequence comes from Methanobacteriota archaeon, assembly GCA_034660415.1. GTDB lineage: Archaea > Halobacteriota > Syntropharchaeia > Alkanophagales > Methanospirareceae > Methanophaga. Next base: position 2,568 of record JAYEJE010000225.1, read on the forward strand.
CAACCCTAATAGTGCCAATTGCACCTTTCAAACTTTCCGCAAGGCCTACGGTCGTTGATATAAAAAGAAGGATAGGCTTAGACCTTTTTGGTGTGAAGGATGCAGAATTAGTCATAGATGGACAGTTCTACGTGAAAATGGAGAAAGAAGACGGGATTAGCATTACGCGCGGTGAACCCGCTTTTTTTGTTAAAGTGCAGGATAATCATTTTTTAAAATTCAGTGATAAATTACGAAGCGAGGGCGGGAAATGAAAAGATTAATATGCCTGGAAATTGAAGGTTTTTTTGTGTAAAGAAGAGGAATAAAAATGAGGAAAATGTCATCCCTGATGTTGTGTGATAAGAAGGTTGTGAACTTGGAGGGCGGGGATATGGGAGTTTTACATAACCTAGTAGCAGATACGGAAACCGGTATACTGACAGAACTCGTGGTTAAACCTGCTGCTGAGCTTGACACAAGCAAGTTAAAAACGGATGACGGTTATCTCTTTATACCTTTTGATACAGTTACAGCAATAAAGGATGTCATAGTAGTGGATATTAAGCAGATACGAGAACAGGCACGGGCGGCATCAGCTCAAAAATCCACTGATTTTTGAGCAATTGCTGACTACGGGCGTGACGGGATTTGAACCCGTGATTTGCAGCTTTCTCCCTTTTTTGATCGAACTTATGCGACAAATTTGTTAGGAGGCTGCCGCCATATCCTAGCTAGGCCACACGCCCAACGGGAAGTTTCATCCTTAGGAAAAAGAAAAGTTTATTAAAGAAAAACCCTTTTCTTTTTTTTGTTAATGCTTTTCACTCAATGAATGCGATTAGCATTTCTTACTATATGTAGATATGACGGAGTTGCAAAAAAACCTGGAAAAGGCAGCGGAGATAATAAAAAGGCATGAATATGCAAGAGTGATTTCGCATTACGATGCAGATGGGATAACATCCGTGGCAATTATTTGTACGGCCCTGCTTCGAAGAGGGATACAGTTCCATGCGACTATCGTAAATAAAGTAGAACGGTCACTCATACAAGACTTAAATGAGGGGCTCGTTATATTCTGCGACATGGGCACGGCACACACGGATTTGATATTAGAGCATCTTAAAGAGAAGGATGTGGTAATCATAGACCATCATGTATCCTTAGCATCTGTCCCAATTCCGACATCCCCTACATCATCCTTTGTACTCGTAAATCCGTATTGCTCTAGCGAGGAGAAAGAAGAAATAGGCGGTGATATTTGCGCCGCAGGTATCTCTTATCTTGTGGTAAGGTGCTTATCAACTGACGCTAATAATAACATAGATCTTGCAGGACTCGCGGTAGCGGGGTCATTAGGGGATAAGGTAGCGCTGGATAGCGGAATAAACAAATTGATTTTGGACGAAGGAATAAATGAGGGAGTTATCTCGGTTAAAAACGGGCTAAAGCTCGGCGACGGTAAAATACGTGATTTGATTATTTTCGCGACCGATCCATATATCCCACTTGCAGGTAGGGATGAGTGGGTGGATGCCTTTTTGGATAAGATAGGTATAGAAGGCGATAAGGATATAAACGATCTAGACGCGGGCGTGGAAAGGCAATTAGCCGATGCTTTGTTGGCGCTATCGAAAGAATCATCAGCCGACATCAGTGAGGACGCTCTGGTGGGAGAGACGTACATTTTAAATTCCGAGGTGGTGAAAAACAGCCTGGATTTTATGCGATTGGTGGATGCTTGTGGTCGGTTTGGAAAAGCAGGTATTGGGATAGGGCTGTGCCTACGAGATGCGAAACTGATAGAAGATGCAACTTCGTTACGCATGCAGTTTCAAAGCAAACTTGTTTCCGAGTTGGGTAGAATAGAAAATGAGGCAGAAGTTCTAAAAGAGCTACAAAATATGTTCTACTTTTACGTGCACGAGACGGGCGTAACTGGTGTTTCATCTGGAATTCTAGCTGAATATCTATACACCGAGAAGCCGGTAATTGCGTTAAACAGGAAGGACGGAACAGAGGACGGAAAAAGGTCGGAAACGAAAATATCCGCACGATGTAATAAGAAACTTGTCGCAAAAGAGGGTGGAATAGACCTTTCTAAGGCGATGGAGCAAGCATCGAAAGAAGTAGGTGGCTTTGGTGGTGGACATCCGGTTGCCGCTGGTGCGTCCATTCCCAACGGGTCCGAAGGAGAGTTCATAGCTGCTCTCGATCGGATATTAGGCGAGCAAAACGCTAGCTGATTTTAGAGGCTTTTCTTGTATCCGCACAAAAATCGGTGGATCTTTTTTGAACGAACAATGTAAAACAAGAAAGAAGAAAAAATTATGATGTATCCCACATTCCGCACTTTAATATTATATAGATCCCAATTTATGAATTTACATAACTATGAACCGGTCCTATGATTTGTCATGCGTCTATGTTCGTATACGTATACTTTATACTTCCCCCTATTTCTAGTTTCGTTTTCATTTTGCATAGAAAAGAATATGAAGTGGACTAACGAGGCATTCATTTCATTTTCCATTGCTAGGTCCCTTAGATTGCAGTACGTAAAGACTTTATTATCCATAACAGGTGCAATACATCCTCTCATACTCGCTGCCGAGCAATGCGAGGATTTTTCCATGAATCGGTCTTAAATTCAAGACCTTCACCATCTTGGAGCCCATGTAAAGAATGGTAATACCCTCAAATACCTGAAAGACTCGTCTCATCGTTGGTTTCTTCGTTGGCTTTTTCTTCTGATCGGGTATTGTTTCATTTTCGCTCTCCAGCGCTTCCCGCAACTTCTTCTCCGCTAAACTATAAACCACGAGTGCAAGTCCCATTACCATCACCATCGCAACTATCCTGCCCTCATTCTTCAGAAACATACTGTTGGCAAAGAAGAAAGGGTCCTTAAGAAATCTGAAGCCTCTTTCCGCATATTGCTGCTCCTTGTATGCCGTAAGTGCTTCTTCATCACTGAGCTTCTCGCTGTCCAACTCGTTTGTAGCAACAATGAATTTCCCCTTTTTCAGTGTTTTCTTCTCTATTACGGATTTGTCCTCCCCTAACTCTATTTTTAAAAGATAGATCGTCAGAGTTGGTTCATCTTTTCTGGGTCTCCCCCTACCACCGCCTTTCTTTTTCTTCTTCGTCTTAACCTCAGTTGCGCTTATTTTGTGATATGTCCACCCCTTTTCCATCTCCTGTGCCGCTTTCTGTGCATCTTCCAGGCTGTAAAACTTCTGTTTGGAGAAATGCCATATATCCTTCTCCACCTGCTCTTTCTCCTTCTCTATCTTCCTTTCCAGCGTTTTCGTCTCCCTCGCAAACGCTTTCTCTGAAAATACCACTACCCATCGCTGTTTTACACCACCGTATTCCACCTTGGTACTGAAGAGGCGGTAACCATTGAGAGCGGTGCTATGCATCTTTTCCGTGTCTGAATTTTCCAGCGCTTCTTTTGCTTCTGATAACGTCTCCGGAACCCTTGTTATCCATGTATAGTCCTCAGAAATTTCTCCCAGATTCTTCTCCGAATATACCGCACTGTCCCATACCCATATTTTGTCTTCGCCCCATTTCTCCTGCAATGACTGTCCATACTCTTTCACCATCTCCCTGAAATGGTTCTTGTCGGAAGTATTGCCACTCAAAGTCTGTATGAAAACAGGCAAACTGTCAGACATGACCAGGGAGATAACAAACTGCTTCAAATCGGGTCTGCCGTCCTTGGAAAAGCCATGTGTTATCTCTATTGGCACTGCATCCAGGTCGCCTTCTTCATGCTTATACTCGCCTTGAAGGTTCATTGAAGTGGTGTCACCGTGAAGGAAGCGCCCTGAAAACTCACTATAAGCATTGGCTGTGATCCGCATGAATACACTCTCAGGGCCAATGTCGTATAACTTATCTAAAGTCCTCCCCAAGACATCATCATTGAAATACTCAGTCTTTAGCCCTTCCCTTATCAATAGCTCTACTGGCTTTGTTGCCATGAACTCTGGGAATAGATAAAGGGGTCGGTCAACAAATCCTAGAGCGTTCAGGACCATGGCAACAACAGCCTCTCCACAGGTCACCTTCTGGCGTGGATCCACGCCCACGATTCGATCGATCTCGCCTGCTAAATCTATTTCTCTGCATACCATGGCTACTATGCCAAGGTGGTCCATGTTTTTACTGCTATATTCGGCTAAATTTGCTGTCTCTCCAGCGTATGCTTGCGTATTTGGATACATTAATACTCACATGCTTCGATAAGAAAAAGCACCTATTTAAAGTTATCTTTCTACACCTCGCTATTTCCCATAAATTTAAATTTGTACATACGTTATATCAAAATGTGCGGAATGTGGG
>JAYEJE010000226.1:0-6754 GCA_034660415.1 Methanobacteriota archaeon
TTTGCGTACCGCATTTCGGGCAGAATTTAGTCCACTTGTCTCTCATGCCTTATCTCACGGCTCCAACAGCTCAAACCCTGTCTGCTCATCAAACATACGAGATGCACTCGAATCAAGCAATTCAAAAAGAATTAGTTCCAGAAGATGCCACACCTTCACTCCTCTGCGAACACAGCCAGTTACCGTAGATTCTTCACGACCACAGGCAATATGCATGTGCAAGACCGGGTTACGATCCTTATCGGGAAATATGGTCCCGACACCTGCTATTTCACGAACGTTGCCTAATACATGCTCCATTGGCGTAATAGTCGCACTTCTGCCTTGCTCCGGTCCAACAACCAGCTTGCTACCTTCGTCTGCACCTCCTACTGCTATCACAGCCGCCGCATTAATCGAGTGCACACGAGCAAATTCCTCTAGCTCTTCATGAATAATATCGCCGTCTTCGAGCCGTATAACAAATGTCCGGCCCTGTTTTGCTTCTGAGTATTTCATTAGTTATCTATGTGCAAGTAAGAATAGTTAAGTGTTTTACCTGCGATTATTTTGATGAGTATTTCGACTTCGCGATTTCACTTGCTCTTTCGGGTCCCCCTCATCTGGAATCACCTCAAATTTCCAAGCATCCTTGAACGGGAATAAGCGTTTTATTGCCTCTTGCTGACTCATCTCCTCTGTTTGACCTTTTTTCCAATCTTTTCTATCCATTGTGCCTAAAACGAAAAAATCATTACCCACTATTTCTGGTGCGTTCTGTTCGCAGAATGCAGTGAGAATGGCTTTTAACTCTGCATGTTTGACAATTATCAAATCACACTCCGGACAATAGCGACAGGACTTGTTTAGAGATAATAACTGTTTTGGATCAATGTGAATAACTAAGCAATACTTTCTGATTTTTGTTTTCTCTTCACACTCCGGACAACGTGTAAACGCCGTATTAAGATAAGGATTCAAGAAAAGATAATGGCGTGCTCGTTTTAGTATCGTTTGATATTTTTCCGATTTGTCTGACATTTGTGAATACCGCCCTATAAGTTAGTAAGGTTCTATCATTAAAACATTTTTTTCTGAACGGTTTTCTGCTTCGTTTGTGTAGCTATTTTCAATAAAAACTACGCCTATCCCCATTTTACCTGGATTTGGTATTGTGGCACCATCAAAATGTATTTTTTTTTCATCCTCTCTTCACCTTGGATTGTGTTTCAAACATCAGTTTAGAGCTTCTATCTTCCTTCTCAATAATGCTAGCGACAATCTCTTCCGGTGCTCTGTGTTCTCCTTCTTTACCCTTTGTATTGGAAATATTCTATGAATGGGACATTTTTTCAGTTCCAGACAGGAGCATATAAAACGATGTCATGAACGTTCAGAGGCTTTAAACATAATACCAACATTGATTGCAATCCTTAATTCGGGTGACGCCTCTTTCAATTATTCGTAAAACCCTCTTTGATCCGTGCGATGTCTCGATCGAGTTACACAAATCGTATATGCGTCAAACTTTAGGAAATGAAGACGATGGATGAACTTTATAATGCGATGTTACAGGCAATTAGAGCATTTATGTTTTCAGAAGAATACAGACCTTCGGGCAGGAATCAGCATATCTCCATGGTTAGGTTATATGGAAAAAATACCAGCATGGACTGAAAGAAAGCTCCTGCGGAAACTAAATGAGATTACTGGAGAGAATAAAAACGGTTGAGGCAAAAATCGAAAGCGTAGACAATAAGGAGGATGTTTGCATAGATGCGGCTTGCCGAACTTGTGCTTTCGCTCACAGTGGCTCCTCTTTCCAGTGATCGACATCATCGCCGTATTTGTCTCTACACTTATTTAGGTAGTAGTGGTTTTCTTTACAGAGGAAGCAACCCGGGAAAGGAAAGCCGTACCAGCATCTCGCCGTACGATAACACCCAGGACCGCGATCGTCCTTTCTGTAACAGCAGATGTAGCAATCCTCACAAGTACGAACATAGGTCTTGCCTTCTCCACATCTTGCCCCGTATCATTGTTACCTGGTAGTGTCTCATTGTTGCTTTGAACTGCGATTTGGTCGCTGTTCACATTGCCTCTCCCTTCTTGAGAGGCACCGATAACGTAACTCGTGCTGACGAGTGCTACTAACAGAACTGCGATGACTACATAAACTTTTTTCATATTATGTTTTAGGATTTTACACACGTTAGTGAGCACATTCGCCGGACCTAAGATATGATAGAAGCGGAGTCATGGTTGACGAACAGGAGAAGAAGAAAAAGAGACGTATGTTTTTATGTATGAAAAAAAAAAGATGTTTAGAGTGCAAATAGGTGCTAAATCATGAAATTTATAAAATGGTTTGATGAGGTCGGAGCAGGCGATGTAGCCCTAGTTGGAGGTAAGAATGCATCCCTAGGCGAAATGATAAGAAATCTGCGAGAAAAAGATGTGAACGTACCCTTTGGATTCGCTATCACTGCAGAGGCATATAGACATGTAATCGAAGAAGCGGGGATACGAGATGAGATCCGGGATACGCTGTCGGATTTGGACACGCACGATATGAATAATTTATCTATAAGGGGCAGTAAGCTAAGAGCGCTAATAACTGATGCTGGTTGTCCTGCAGACTTAGAGGAAGAGATAAGGCTTGCTTATAGAGAAATGGAGAAACGATATGGTGCGGGGGTTGACGTAGCGGTGAGGAGCAGTGCAACTGCGGAAGATCTGCCTACCGCTTCCTTTGCGGGACAGCAAGAGACGTATCTGAACGTAAAGGGTGAAGAGAAATTGCTCAAAAAGGTTATGGAATGCTTCGCATCATTATTTACTAATAGGGCAATATCATACCGCGTGGATAAAGGATTTGACCATCTCGGCGTCTATCTCTCAGTTGGCGTGCAGAAGATGGCTCGCTCGGATTTAGCAAGCTCAGGCGTTATGTTCTCCATAGATACCGAATCAGGTTTCAAGGACGCGGTTTTCATAACTGGTGCATACGGCTTGGGCGAGAACGTAGTGCAAGGCACTATAAATCCCGACCAGTTTTATGTATTCAAGCCGACACTAAAGGAAGGATTTAGACCGATAGTGGAGAAGAAATTGGGTGCGAAGAGAAAGAAACTGGTTTATAAAGATGAAGGAACCGGGACGAAACAGCAGAATGTAACTAAAGAAGAGCGAAACAGATTCATGCTGAGTGACGATGAAGTGCTCACATTGGCGAGATGGGCCTGCATTATAGAAGACCATTACGGTGGCCCAATGGACATCGAATGGGCAAAGGATGGGATAACCAATGAACTCTTCATCGTCCAGGCGAGACCAGAAACGGTACATTCACAGAAGGATTTTGCGATCTCCGAGACGTACGTGCTGGAGGAGGAAGGTACACTGCTTGCTCAAGGCGAGGCGGTGGGACACAAAATCGGATATGGTGAAGTGAATATAATAGAAAATCCAAAAGACATCCTAAAATTCAAGCCCGGGCAAGTTCTGGTAACTCATATGACCGACCCGGACTGGGAGCCGATAATGAAAATAGCAGCTGCTATTGTCACGAACCGGGGTGGAAGAACCTGCCACGCCGCTATAATTTCAAGGGAACTGGGAACACCATGTGTTATCGGAACAGATAATGGTACAAAAGCACTAAAGGGTGTAAAAGATGCCACTGTCGATTGCTCCGAGGGTATAGGGCGGATATACGAAGGCAAGTTGAAATATCGTGTGGACAAACTGACTCTAGACTCCCTTCCAAGACCTCGTACTAGGATAATGATGAATGCTGGAGTTCCAGAAAATGCATTTGCCCAAGGTCAAATTCCCAATGACGGCGTTGGTTTAGCCCGCGAGGAGTTCATAATCAATTCTTATATCGGCATACACCCCCAGGCACTGATAGAGTATGATAAATTAAAGCGGATGGCGGTAGAGGACAAGAAAATAGCGAGAGTAATTAAAGCGATAGACGAGCGAAGCGCATCATATGAGGACAAGGTGCAATTCTTTATTGACAATTTAGCGATGGGTATAGGTAAGATAGGAGCGGGATTTTATCCTAATGACGTGATAGTGCGGTTTTCTGATTTCAAGACAAATGAGTATGCCAATCTGATAGGGGGATATCTCTACGAGCCTGAGGAGAGTAACCCGATGATCGGTTGGCGAGGTGCGTCTCGTTATTACGATGATAAATTCAGACCCGCATTCGGATTAGAATGCGAAGCGATAAAGAAAGTTAGGGAAGAGATGGGGTTGACCAATGTAAAGGTAATGGTTCCGTTTTGCAGGACGCCAGAAGAAGGTAAGAGAGTAATAGAGACGATGGCGAGTTTTGGCTTGAAACAAGGCGAAAATGGACTGGAAGTGTATGTGATGTGTGAGGTCCCCTCAAATGTCATTTTAGCAGATGAATTTGCAAAAGTATTTGACGGGTTCAGCATAGGGTCGAACGATCTGACACAGCTAACACTTGGTTTGGATAGGGATTCCGCCCTCGTTGCACGCTTATTTGACGAGAGGAGCGAAGCGGTGAAGCGGTTAGTGAAGCAGGTCATAAATGTTGCACATGCACACGAGCCGAGAAGAAAGATAGGTATTTGTGGCCAGGCGCCGAGCGATTTCCCTGAATTTGCTGAGTTTCTTGTTGAATGTGGTATAGATTCAATATCGTTGAACTCGGATGCGATAATATCTACGCGGTTACATGTTGCGGAAGTGGAGGCTAGAATTGATAAATCACAATCGTAGAGTAGAATAGATATAAAAGCCCAAATAAATTCAAAACAAACAGATATAGGTATGTAAGTTAAGGCGAAGCAGGATAAAAGAAAGATGTATACAAAGGTAAGTGCGATTGATGTAGTAAGAGTGCCGCCTGAGAGGTTAGGGGATGATTTACGGGTTGTCGTGAAGGAAATGTTACAAGATAGACTGGAGGGGCGGATGGATAAAAAGCTGGGGATGTTCATTGCAATACAGGACATTGTGGATGTAAAAGAGGGACGGATAATGATCGGTGATGCAGGTATCTATTATGAAACGATCTTTGATGCACTCGTTTTCAGGCCCAAAATGCAGGAGATAGTAGAAGGGGCCGTGGTAGAGATAGTAGAATTTGGCGCTTTTGTGGAGATAGGTCCCTTAGATGGTTTGTTACATATCAGCCAGATTACTGATGAATACATCTCATATGACGAGAAAGGTGCGAAACTCGTCACTAAGGATACTAGTAGGACATTGGGAGAGGGAGATAAGGTACGTGCAAGGATAGTTGCAATTTCGCTAAATGAGCGGGACCCAGGTGATAGTAAGATCGGGTTAACAATGCGGCAGCCGGGCTTGGGTAAATTAGAGTGGCTAGAGAATGACGAGGCAGAGGCGGAGGCGGAGGAGGAGAAGAAGAAGAAGAAGGTGGATGCGGAGAAGGCGGAGAAGAAGGGGGAGGATTAATGGAAAAGGCATGCCGAGATTGTCATAGGATAATAGAAAGTGGAAAGGTAGTATGTGTATGTGGCTCTAATTCAGTTAGTGGTGACTGGAGTGGGTATGTGGCGATTATAGATGCGGCAGAGTCCGAGATAGCGAAGAAATTGGGCATAACGAAAGCGGGACGATATGCATTGAAGGTGAGGTGAATTGGAGATATTAATCATAATAAGGTAGTAATAATATTATAGGGAGAAGAGAAAGATATGGAGATAGAGATAACAAAAGAGGCCAATAATCAACTGTTGATGAGAAAGGAAGTCTTCTTTAGACTGAAGCATGAGGGAGCTTCACCGGGCAGAGCAGAAGCGCATAAGGCATTAATAAAAGAGCTTCGCAGCACTCAAAACCTTCTTGTAATCGATAGGATGAAAACGGAATTCGGGAAGAGGGAAACGGTTGGCTACGCAAAGGTATATGAAAGTGAAGATAGGTTAAGGGAAGTAGAGCGAGAGCATATATTAAAAAGAAATTTTAGTAGCTTGGGCGAGGGCGAAGTGGAAAAGGAAGATGCAAAAGTAGTAGAAACGGAAGATGCGAAAGTAACAGAAACTGAAGTGGCAAAGGGAGGAGAATAAATAGATAAAAATGGCTGCAATACATGAGTTTTACGAAGTAGTAAGTGGAAAAGGTGGAGTTAAGTTACGCAGGAAGCGGAAGGCATGCCCAAGGTGTGGATCAGGCGTGTTTTTAGCAGAACATGCAGACCGATATTCCTGTGGGAAATGTGGTTATACTGAGTTCCGGAAGAAATAGCTATCAGCATATTTCATGGCTGACTCACTGGAGTCCCCCGACCAGTATCTTCTGCACACGCATATGCGGTGCATATTCAGAGACCGGGACCTCCTGGCCATCTTTGCCACAGAATCCTATTGTGCCCAGCATTTTATCATTCCCTATGGCATCGATGTTCTTCAATACATCAAGGGTCCTACCGGAAAGAGAAACGTTCTTCAATCTCTTAGTAAGCGCGCCATTTTCTATCATGAATGCCTCTTCCGCACTGAACTGAAACTCACCCCTTACTGTATCCACCTGCCCTCCGCGCATACCCTTGGCGTAGATCCCAAACTGTATATCTGCTCGCATATCTTTAAAATCCCAATCGCCTTCTTCAATAACGGTATTACTCATGCGGACCAAAGGGAGTTCCGAATAGTCAGCAGCTCTTGCATTTGGGGTTGGCATTGCATCTAACCTGCCTGCAGTCTCCCGAGTGTGTAAATAAGAGACCAAAACGCCGTCTTTTATTAGCTCTGTTCTCTTTGATCGT
>JAYEJE010000227.1:0-28309 GCA_034660415.1 Methanobacteriota archaeon
TTACCCTTTATACTTTGTCTCATTTGTATCTGTGACTGTTTGTGGCCATCATGGTAGGTGAACCTGAATCAGTATCACCATCGAAGCGTTATCAGGTACACAATATTCCCCATAGAAGAAACTTACTGTGTCTCCATTTTCAACTGTATTTAGACCCAGACCAAATGGTGCACTCTCCTCCTTGATGTAGATGTACCACGTATCACCCGGCCATGGCTCGTTCTCTATTCCTGCGATACTTGTGAGAAAAAAAGAACCATAACTCGTATACCACTCGTCACTTATTGTGTACTTGAACCCGCCTGCTTCTGCTGCGGCATCAAGCGCCCCTAACGCGGTTGTTTGATTTATCTCGTAGCTTACCCCACTGTTGTGTGCGGTCACGTTAACGGTGCTGTTTTCCGTTAATGTTACTTCACCGTCCCAGAAGGTAGCATCTCTAAACGCAAGAACACCCACATTGTCCACTCCTATAAACAAGGTGGAGTCAGAAATAGCAGGAGGTGAGGCTATATTAAATCCGCCGCCGAATCCTTCGGGTATGTGAAGCGTATAGTTCCAGAGTTTTGATCCATTCTCGGCATCCAATGCATATACCGTACCATCCACCTCATTTGTTCCAAAGTACACTTTACCGTCTGCAACAACCGGTGATGAATGTATTGCTCCACCCATCTCTTCATTCTTCCATAATAACGAACCATTTAGCGCATCGTAACAGTAGAAGGTAGTGTCAACAGTAGAGCCACCAATATATAGCTTACCATTGCTCAATGCGGGAGAAGCCCAAGTTGAATAATGGGTTACATTCCAGATCTCTTCTCCTGTTGTCATATTGACAGCGTAAATCCCGTATTCTTTCATTGGGATGTATTCACTAGTAAAGAAAACCATTTCCTCTTCGCCCCAAATAGTGGGTGAGCCTCTTATCTCCGTTTCTGTCGTGAATTTCCAAACCTCGTCGCTCATGTTCAAGTCGAGGCAGTATAATGCATGTTGTCCCTCTTTATTCCCGGCGAAGTATATATTGTCACCATACGCCGAAGGCGATGCATAACAGAATATCTCACCGCCCGTAGAGAATTTTCCAAGTGCTACACCGTCGAAAGAGAAAGCATGGAGTGTCCCATCTGAGAAACTTAACACATACACCTTATCTTCAACCACCAGCGGAGAAGACGCAACACCCCACGACGACGGGTTCTCTTCTATCTTCTTACTCCATTCTGTCTCTCCAGTCGTCACGTTAACACATGTTATGTTTCCTCTATGCGTTCCCACAAACAACTTCCCATTTGCTATAGCCGCCGTGGATGCGCCATAAACATCAGTGTTATTCCAGATCTCTTTGCCTGTGCCCTCATTAAGGCAATAGAGTCCATCCGTGCCATTTCCTTTAACGCCCATGCCCGAAGACCACCAGGTAGAGATATAAACCCGGCCATCGGAAACAATCGGTCCTGCTTGTATGCAACCCGAAGTTTTTTCGCCTGACTGCCATAATAATGTTGCCGTTTCTGGCGCTATACCGCTTACATTTCCGGTCCTTTGTGCATCATATTGAAGCATAGGGTACCCTTCTTCTTCTTCAGCCATTGCCAATGCAGGCACTGCAAATAGCAAAAAACAACTTGCAAATAGCAATGCGTAAAAGCACATACTTCTGTTTCTTATCATCTTTTTATTGCTTATCCCATCTTGGTGGTAGTTAGAATAAACGGGAATAAAAAGCTTTGTGAATTGGTAATAGATATAACCCAAATGGTAACGGGTTTGGCGTTAATTGCTCAATATCTTGTGGGCATGAATTAGTATTTGTGATTTTCCACATTGTCTGTCACCTTCACCCTTTTCTCGAGAACTGGTACTAACCGCTTTAATACCGATACGTGATACTCACTCATCATCAAAAGCTTTAGCATATCTATTCTTGTTTTACAGCTCAATGCTTTAAATACTATCATCAGGTACGTAATGGAAGCACCTGCTTAAATAGGCTTTCATTTGGGTAGTGTGTATAACCCAAAGCGGTAAGGATTTATGTATGCGCGGAGCCATACATGTAAAAAAATAACACAAGATCTGAGATTTATATTGAGTACAAATATTTACACATATAGCATACACAATGTTTCTTTAGTGGCGAGGGGGGAAAATGAGTAATTTTCAAGAAAAGATTAGTTTTATCTGGGACCTGGCAGATTTGCTGAGAGATGTATATAAAAGGAATGAATATCAAAAAGTAATCCTTCCTTTTACCGTTCTTAAACGATTTGACTGTGCTTTAAGTGATTCCAAAAAACCAGTTCTTGAAACTTATAATAGGTATAAAGGTCAGTTTGAAAATATGGAACCTGTTCTTCTAAGTGTTGCAAAGGATAAAAAGGGGAATCCATTAGGGTTTTATAATTATTCAAAATACGATTTTAAGGCGTTGCTTGAAGACCCGGAACATATTGAACAGAACTTAATGCATTATCTTGACTGTTTTAGCGGTAATGTTCAGGATATTTTTGAGAATTTTAAAATTAAAGAGCGTATCAGAGAATTGGCTAAAGCAGATCTTTTATTTCTGCTAATTAAAAAATTCTCAGAATCAAAAATTGACCTCCATCCGGATATTGTTTCTAATCATGAAATGGGAACTATTTTTGAAGGGTTAATTAGAAAGTTTGCAGAGCAGTCAAATGAGGAAGCAGGAGAGCACTTTACGCCCAGAGATGTTGTTGGATTAATGACCAGGTTAATTTTTGTTGAGAATGGCGAGAATCTGGAACAGAGGGATATTATCAAAACCGTGTATGACCCTGCCTGTGGTACAGGGGGCATGCTCACAAGTTGTGAAGATTTTATTTATATATATCGGCAACCTTTTTCTTTTTGGTCTTACTTACTTTATTGATATAGGTGGAGAGATATATATAGATGAATATCGTTTTGTTTGGCCCACCGGGCTCAGGGAAAGGAACGCAGGCGAAACTGCTGGCAGAAAAATATGGCGTACCGCATATATCGACCGGCGACATATTACGTGAAAATCTTAATAACGAGACGAAACTGGGACTTGAAGCCAAGACATACATGAACAAAGGCGAATTAGTACCGGACGATCTATTGATAGGGATAATAAAGGACCGCTTATCAGAGTCGGACTGTGCATCGGGATTCCTACTGGATGGCTATCCGCGAACGTTACCACAGGCAGAAGCGTTAAGCAAGATCTTGTCTGAACTGGGCAAGAACCTGGATGTTGTGCTCAATATAGACGTTCCAGATGAGGAATTGCTGAAGCGGCTTGCAGGGAGGAGGATGTGCGTCTGTGGTGCGAGTTACCATATCTTGTTCAACAAGCCGAAGCAAGAAGGTATCTGCGATCTTTGCGGTAGCAAGCTTTATCACCGAGACGATGACAAAGAAGAAGCGATCATGAATCGTTTGGACGTTTATAAGAATCAAACCCGGCCGTTGATAGACCATTACACGCAGGCAGGAGTGATGTTAACGATAAATGGTGCGGCAGATATAGTGGACGTCTTTAACGAAATTTGCAGGATGCTTGATGATTTTGGTCACGTATAGCCCACAAAAAGGAAATGCATATAAAACGTTTGTAGAATTTGGGTATATCAAATTAATTTTGTGTGTTCCCTTAGAACGAATATACGGTATCCAGTTCCGGAATGATCACCTCAATATCTTCTCCTTTAAGAAGCTCTGCAAAGACCTTGGGCCGCTCGGTATGTACCGGAAACAGAAGCTTTGGATTGATCTTCACAATCAGCTCTTTCAACTCCGGTCGGGACGCATGACCGGAAACATGTGACCGCACTATCCGTTTCCGGAGCTTAGTACAATTCGGATTGGTACATCCGTCTGGAACAGGCGTCTCGCCTAACTCATACCCGATACCAAAGGCATCCAACCAATTAATTAATCGCTCCTCGTCCAGTTCCATCTCGTCACTGAACGGTTCGCACTGTGCCCTTATATACCGGGACCCCAATATCTTCCCATTCTCATCTGCCAGGTCGAACAGTTGCCCTAAGTCGTAATAGGAAAGCATCAGGACGTAATCGCTTGGGTTCGACTTGAGCTCATCAGCCACCAGGCCGTTATCATAATGGCTGGAATCCTGTGTCCACGTATCTTTATCTATGGAAAAGCCATACTCGTGCTTATATTGCGCGTAGTCAGCAGGCGAATAAAAGCAGCTCGCCTTACGCTTGAGAAATACCTTGACCGATTCAGGCAACGGTGTCTGACCCAGCTGGTTCAAGACGTACGCGAGCCTCGCATTTATCACAAATGTCCGACCACACGATTTTGCCGCTTCATTGATTGTCTCGTACCGGGTGGTATCTCTCCAACTAAAATCCACGAGCACCAGACCATCCGTTTGGGCTATCTCGCTCGCTATCTTGGCACGGACCGTCTCCTCGGTGAGCGAGGACTCGGATTCTATCCGGGTGCCCTCGCAGATCATGATGTCTATACCAGCCCCCACCGCCCTGACGTAATCATCGATTGTTGTGCCCCTGGTCCCCTGGAACCGAATGTCACCGGTATAGAGTATCTTAAACGGCTTGCCATTGACCTCACACGCCAGCACGTAACTTGCAGCTCCTGGTACTGAATGGTCTACCGCGATCATAGTGACCTGGAATGATCCGATGTCCGTCACCTCGCCATCCGCCATGACCCTGCAATTCCGGACCTGTTCATCCTTATGCACGATTTTGGGGCAGCCTGCTAATGCACCTGTCTTGTTGAACGCGATACGGGACCCTTTTGACCGTATCGCATTCGACTTGAAGTTCGTGACAGCGTCTATTGCCGCAACCAGTGTACGCGTATCCTCAGAGCAGTAAAGCGGAATGGAATGATGGAGGAATCCTATGTCGCCGGTGTGATCCATATGGGCATGGCTAAGGAGTATACCATCAATGTAACTTCGATCGTGCATTTGGATATAGTCCTCATAAGTGACGAGCCCCGGAACTTTAAGCATCTCTGAATCCGATGCGATTAGCCTGCTGTATGCTGCATTTGATAGGTCCTCCATACCCGTGGGCTGGATCAAATCCGCCCGATATATCCCCGGTATCATGGGTAAGACGCCAATAGTGAGTTTGTCCTTCAACTCTGTATTAGAGCGAACATTCAGGAACTCCGCGAAGTACTCTGAGGCAAACCCCATTCGAGTCCCGAAGTCCAGCATCAAACGAGTGCCCTGGTGTTCCACGATAATCTTGTTGCCACCAATCTCACCAACACCGCCATAAAAAGTTAGCCCTACCATTTTCTATTGTTTGTATATCTCGTATAACTTCTACCTATAAATTTAATTTTAGTTTAGTTTATATCGAAACCGCAAATAGGCTAATATGACAGGAATTAAAAGATATACCCAGGAGGACCACTGCGGCGTTATTACCGATAATCCCATCGCTAGAAGAGCAATAAACGGAATAATAGCGCTACGCATTTTCCCTATTGCTATACGTCGTGGGTCTAGGCTGCGGTCTACCAAACGATAACCTTTTGTGGCATATAGCCAATTCAAGCTACTGAATAGCCCCAATATGAACAAATTAGCGTTGAAAAACAGTTTCGCGATCGTTTCATCAGGATAATCGCCAATTAGGGACGTAGAAAAAGGGATCAGAGCTACAAACATAAAACTAATTACATTTATCCAGAGATGGATACGATCGGTTCGTTTGATAAAATGGAATTGATCGTGCTGTATAATCCAGAAGATAGCAAGAAGGATAAAACTGAGTGCGTAATTAAAAAATTTGTGCGTTTGCCCAAACAGCAAATCTCGCAGCTCTACTGTCAGTGTTAGATCTGTTCTAGCCTCCGGAAGCGCAAGGCTCAATACCAGCAACGTCATTGCGATGGAGAAGATGCCATCGGCTAAATTCTCGATTCGATGGGTTGTCATTCCTAGTCCCGAGGCATCTGATTCTGTCACAGTTATTTTAATACCTCCTCGTATATAAAATTAATAGCACTGTCAGATCAGCACCACGAGCACCAAAAGAGCAGTATATAAGACACTACCTGCGTTGTAGCGGGAACATGTGTGTTCGGTTAAGTATTTATTTAGGGCCCAGAAAACCAAAACAAAAGATTATCATACAAAAAGTATTTTATGGACACAGATTAACGCAGATGGAAATCACAAACTTCTAATTAATTTCGGGCGCTCTGCTCTGTGGCGGTAAAACGTCGTATTAAAAATAAAAACAAAAAAGATAAATCTGTGTAAATCCCTGTCGGAAATGTGTTGTTATATTATTTTATTTTATTTTATGGGTCATTATTTATGTTGAGTCGTACTTAACCGAACACCTATGGTAGCGGGAACGGTTTTTAGTTCTAACTATAGCCAAAACGTGACCGTATCAGCTCAAAAATCCCCCTATTTTTGTGCTGATATTATCTCGCCATAAATCTCAATAGCCTTCCTCAAGTCTTCCTCCTTTAAGAGCCCATGCGGTGTAGGCACCTCGAAAATCCGCTTCGGTATACGAAGTTTAGCGAGCTCGAAACCTTCTCTGAACTTGAAGTTCATTTTAGCGCGATGGATGTCTCTGCCAACATCTTCTAACTTCTCCGGGCTCCAGTTTTCTAACCCAGTTGCAGCCATAGCCTTTAATACTCGCTCTGATGTATAAACAGCACGCGCAAAGAAACAGACCACGAGACTTGACAGTATCTGCCGCCACTCCTCTTCCGCAATCAGCGATTTCACCACCTCTTCTATGCTGAATTCTTTACCTATTAACTTCTGATCGAGCGTGTATCCTGCGGAATCAAGATGACTGTGCCTTGCACCCGTAAGATTATTTATGTAGCATGCAATCCCCGTATGGTACGCCGGCATCTCATTACCGCCAAATGCAAGCGCGTAATCCTGGCCACCGTAAACGCTTGATGCGTGCTCAACGCCCATAGCCAGATTTTGATAGAATTCCGTTGGCATCTCCACTATCTTCTCGATTGCCGCTAGATAGGTCTGGGCATCGCCCCAGCGGAGCTCAAGCCCGTCCGTATGCGTCTTCGTTATTAGTCCCTTCGCATACGCTTCGGTCGCCCATGCTAATGCGACTCCGGTACTTATTATGTCCATGGCAACACTGTCAACCGCATCAATAAGCCGTAAGCAATCCTCAGCGTGCTCCATTCCAAGCATAAATCCGACTGCGTAAATTGGCTCGTTATCGTATGGGATGGTTGAGGTCTTGAAATAATGGCCGGGCGCGTAAAGTTCTCGCAGCGATGCTAAATGCACACATCCTACCGGGCAGTGTGAACATGAAACCCGTCTCGAAAGGAATTTGTTGGCGAAGTTTTCGCCCGATAATTCACGCGCTATCGATTCCGGTGCACTTGCAGATTCTAAATTCTTATGTGCCATACCACCGAGTTTATTCATTTCATATAGCTTGCCTGCGGTACCGAGGTCATGATATTTCTCCATTGCGTCTGTTTTTACCACAACGTCCTGTATCTCATCATAAACCTTTCTATATTCTTTCCTTTTGCTTTTTGGTATCTCTACGCTCTTATCTGCTGATATTACTAGCGCTTTTAGATTCTTCGAGCCCATCACTGCTCCCAGCCCAAGCCGCCCGAAATGGCGATATGTTTCAGATACTGCGCATGCATATCGCACCAGTTTCCCGCCCGCTCGTCCAGTGCGTATAATAGTTCTCACACCAGAACCCGTCTCAGCTTCTCGTAATATCCGGCCCACTGTTTGCGCATCCATACCCCCGATAGAAGACGCATCACGGAATTTCACTTTGTCGCCATCTATTACCAGATATAACAGAATGTCACTTGAGCCAGTAATGACTATCGCACCATAACCCGCGAGCCGAATAGCCATCGCGCTTCTACCACCGCAGTGGCTTTCGCCAAGATTACCGGTTAATGGCGATTTGAACATCGCTACTGTCTTAGAAGCCGAAGGATATAATGCCGTTAGTGGTCCAACAGCAAAGATAATCGGGTTTGCAGCACTTAACGGGTCTATGCCAGTCGGACATTCTTCCTCGAGCAGTTTTATCGCAACACCCGAACCTCCCAAATAAGCATCAAATAAATCTATTCTATCCTTTACTTTTATGTCTTTCTTCGTTAGGTCTACATACAATACCCTGTTTAGTTCTTCCGCCTTCATTAACATTCTTCTTTCCTCCTCCTATACATCAACCAAACCAATAGCATTATGCACGCAATAATCTGCACAGTCTCCACAGTACTTGCACACGATAGGCTTGTCCAACTCGTCATCCCAGAAAATAGCACCCATAATACATGCCTGTGCACAAAAACCGCAGCCTATACACTTATCCTTGTTTAATATCACTCCGCCCCCTTTCCTTTCTCTTAAAGCCCCTGTAGGACAGACTTTTGCACATGGCGGATCCTCACATGCCCGGCACACAACGGCCACAAAACCGCGTTCTATGCCGCCTGCTGACCGCACCCTTATTGCTGACTTGTCAAAGCCAGCCCTACCCTCTCTTCTTGTACATGCGAACATGCACTCCATACAGCCAATACATTTGTTCACATCAAGTACCGCTAATTTCTTGACCATTATCTATCACGCTCACTCATATTACTATGCATGTATCTCATTTGTATTTTATGTAATAGATTCCTTGTTCTTGTATAAATCTGTGTAATCTTGTGGTTATAGAATGTAACTTACCTGAATAGGTCTTCCTCCCGGGGGAACAGGACTTCTTTTATATCGCTTTCGCAGCGCTTCAACTTCAACCCTCGCACAAGAACGATCGGTATGCCCTCTTTGAATTCACCCATTATAAGGTTCGCAGCCGCACATATCTCGTCTGCTATCGCTTCTTTTGTTACCATTGCGACCTTTCCAAACCTGTCCTCCTCGCCTCTTCTGTCCAGTAAAGCGGGAATGCCGGAAACACCCATGCATGTGCCGGTTACGCCGTCTCGAAACGCTCGGCCGAAAGAATCAGAGAGCAAAACTGAAATTTCTACGCCACTACGCCGTTCTATTCCCTCTTTGAGCAGATATGCACTCCGTTGCGGGTCTTTGGGCAGCAACACCGCCTTGCCTTGCTCTACATTTGATTCGTCTACGCCCGCATTTGCACATACAAAGCCATGTTTGGTCTCTACAATGATATGATTCCGCATCGTTTTCACTACTTCTTTTGCCTCGTTGAGTACAAGTTGCGCGATTCTTGAGTCCTTCTCTGTATCTTTCGCCATCTGTTCCGCCACATCGCCCACTTCCACTTCGAGAAGGTCAACGACTCGGCCTTCGCTCTTTGATACTATTTTAGATGTGAATACGATTGCATCACCATCTTCTAAACCCAGGTCTTTCTCCTCTAATGCATCAAGGAATAAGGCGGTCAAATCATCACCTTCTTTTATCTCCGGTAGGTTATCCATGCCTATTAGTTCCAGATGCTTCGCGAATTCCTGCACTTTCTTCTTCTTCCCCCTCTTATCTCATTACTCAAGAACTTCAAATTAAATTAAACTTATACTTATACTTTCTTTAGAAATGAGGAAAAATCAGATTTTTGAAGATGGGGCAGAAGAATATGATAAGTGGTTTGATGAAAACCCGTTTGCCTACAAGTCAGAAGTTCTAGCTTTAGGCAAGTTCATACCAAAAAACAGTAAAGGTTTGGAAGTTGGAGTAGGCACAGGGAGATTTGCGGCTCCTATGGGTATCCAAATGGGTGTGGAACCAGCAAGAGCGATGGCGGATATTGCACGAAAGCGTGGAATAGAAGTATATGAAGCAAAAGCAGAGGAACTCCCTTTTGATAATGAGTCTTTCGACTTTATTTTGATGACCACAACAATATGCTTTTTACAAAATCCTATGCTTGCACTCCAGGAATCAACAAGAGTTATTAAATCCGGCGGATATATTATAATCGGAATGATAGATAGTGATAGTTTTCTTGGCAAGGCATATGAATCAAAAAAGAAGGATAGTAAGTATTATAAATATGCCCACTTTTACTCGGTTAATCAGGTTTTGAAGTGGGTTAGAAAATTAGGTTATAGCCATATCAAAATTTGTCAAACAATATTCAAAAAACCAGGAAAGATAGCAGCTATTGAGCCGGTTAAAGACGGTTCTGGAAGAGGAGGCTTTGTTGTCATTTCCGCACAAAAGGATGTATGTCTGGACTTTCATCCGGATCATGTTCGGAGATCGTTTTCATGATTTGACTCGCTACAGGCGGACATCCGGAAACAAAAACACCCTGCTTTTTATGCTGCTCTGTGCAGTTACCGATGCAGAGCGTACCGCATGGGACCGACTCGTGCCCCTTCCCAATTGCAATAGTAACATTCTTTTGCTCAGGGAAGTAGTTGAACATCCTATCACCGTATCGTTTCAGGAACATAAAAAGTGTGGACTGGCAGGCACTGCACGACTTTTCATCAAGTATTGTAACACCGGGGAAACGTAGCGATAAGTTCTCGGGAGGGCGTTCAAAAGGCGAGCAAAAATCATGCCATGTATCCGGATTCACCTGTATCCGGGAGATGTCAATCACGCCGTATCCTCGCTCAGCGCCAATGCGCAGGTGTGGCACATCCTCTGCATTCAACCCCATGAGTGCGCATGCAACCGCATCCGCTGCGAATGGATCGATCCCAAGCACAACAAGATCGAGTTTCTTCGCCTGGCCTGCACTTGGTCCCAGCCCTTCCATACCGATAGTGCCATCAACAATCGCTAGATGCGGACGAAGAACGGATGACATATCAGCAATAGCGATATTAAGTGATCTGTCACTAACATCCTCAATTTGAGGCAGCATGTGGAGCTCGATCTTTGTACGGCGCCACAGGCATCCTTTCATATTCTTCACTGCGAGCGTAACAACTGTATGCATGTGGGTTTTCATTACCGGGATTGAAACGACAACATCGTACTCGACCACTTCCGGGCAGACCGTAAGCGACTGTATTGCAACGCCGTCTTCGACAATCACATGAACTGGCTGCCGAACGTCCATATCTATCAAAGGACAGTTGCGCTCACGAGCCACAGACGCAATACCAGTTGCTTCGAATGCGGCCATTGTTTTGACGCCGAGTATTGGACTCTCACCAACGGCGACAGTTGCTCCTGCCTCGCGGAACCGATCAATTGCTGCCGCTACAACCTGGGGGTTGGTTGTAATACCTGATTTGGGAGTGGCAATTCGCCCTGCATTCGGCTTTAAAAGAACTCGCTTGCCCTTGACCGCAGCGAGGTCGATTTGTGCGAGAACCGCACTCGTGTTATCATATGCTCCCTCTCCCGTAGCGATGTGGACATGTGGATTAGACAAGTCATCGCTAAATGGAGTTGGCTGCAGTGATTTTATATTCATTTTATTTTATCGCATCTTTGAATTTCATTTCCTCTTTACACAAAGTAAATCTTGATTTTGATATTAGATATTGTTTGATATTTGGTGCTTAGGATTTATGATTTCTCGCAGCTAAGGTGAAAATGAATTTTGCCCAAAATTTTTTCTTTGATTGCAACAAGTGATGTAGAACTGCCTACCTCTGAAGTGCTTCAACGACATCGCACCCGATGGGCAATAAGAGGCACAACTTCCACGGCTCGGTGAGTGCAGTCATAACTTTAATTCCTCTATCTCTTTCATTATCCTTTTGTAATCACGATAACTTAATCGAAATCCTTTCTCAATTATTCAAAAAAAAAATAAAATAAAAACGTACCCAGTGGATTACAACGCATAATCCAACTGAGCGTACAACTGCCTATCTCTGAAGTGCTTCAACGACATCGCACCCGACGGGCAATAAGAGGCGCAACTACCACAGCCTATACAGCCATCGCCGACCTTCGCGACCTTCTTCATTCCGCTTATTACCGTCGCCACACCGAAAGTGACAACAGGTATCAGCTCTTCAGTCAGCTCGATCGCCTCAACTGGGCACACATCCACACACACGCCGCACCCAACACATATCTGCTCGTCAACTACCGAACTCACCGCAGGCGTCTCCATGAAATTCTTCGCCAGAAGCACGCATGCCCTTGACGCTGCCGCCGTGCTCATCGCCATGCACTCATCTATCATTGCGGGGTAAACAGCGGAACCGCAAATAAACACGCCCTCGTTCACTGTGTCTACCGGAGTCAGCACCATCTTCGGTCGCTCCTGCGCTTCCATAAAGAATCCATTTCTCAGTGGTATCTTGAACATCTTGCTCAATCGCTCGTTATCCTCTGCAGGCACTGTTGGCGTGCTGAGTACTACCAAATCGGGCCTTATCTGTACATCATCGTTTAGTATAACGTCAAAGACCGTGACAATCCCACCTTCGTATTTCGGTGCATTCTCATACCTGAGGAATATAACGCCCTTTTCTCTCGCCTCTTTGTATAGCGCTTCCCACTTACCGTAGGTCTTGATGTCCTGATATAGTACGAAGATATTCAAATAGGGGTTCTTTTCTTTCGCTTTCAGCGCATTTGCTACCAGTTCGATACTGCTATACTTTGCAGCCACACCCTCACCCACATCCTGGATCATAGCAATTGTGTTTGCAGATACCGTACCGCCCAGCATCTTCCCAAACTCCGCTTGCGTTATCACTTCCTTTCCCGAGTAACCTTCCGGCACTACATCCTTTGCCCCTGTTGCAATTACACAAGCGCCAAATTCTATCTCTTCGTTCACGCCATCTCCGACTATATTCGCCTTAAACGAACCTGCTCTTCCGCTAACGTTCTCTTCCTTTGCATTCTTATATACGGTTATCTGCTTATTACTCGCTACCTTATCAGCTAATTCTTTCAGTATATCTGACGCGTTCTCGCCGCTTTGTAGTTCCCCCGTCTCTCTCAAACCGCCACCAAGCTCTGGCCCTTTCTCCACTAAACATATATCATAGCCTGCATCGGCAATACCAAGCGCCGCATTCATTCCTGACACGCCACCGCCAATAACAAGTGCTTTCGGGATCACTGGATACTGTTCAATCGGAATCGCTTCAAGGTACCTCGCTCGCCCTACTGCCATCCGCAACATGCCAGCCGCAACTACTGTTGCTTCCGCTTTATCGTGTACCCAGGCACATTGCTCCCTTAAGTTTACAAACTCAAGCAAATACGGATTTAATCCCGCCTTCGCTACAGCATCTCTGAATATATTTTCATACTCCCGCGGTGTATAGCCTGCAAATACGATCTTGTTCAACCCCTGATCTACAATTCCACTCTCTATCGCTTCCAGCACCTCTTTCGTTGTGTTCGTATCGCCATTCACAAGGACAACATCCCGCCATTGTTTCACTTGCTCTACAACCGCAGGTATGTCCACAGAATCAGC
Organism: Methanobacteriota archaeon; assembly: GCA_034660415.1. Lineage (GTDB taxonomy): Archaea > Halobacteriota > Syntropharchaeia > Alkanophagales > Methanospirareceae > Methanophaga. The sequence continues at coordinate 13,389 of JAYEJE010000227.1, forward strand.
CACTTCGCCTTCACAGCCGCAGATAAACACGCCTATCTTCTGCTCAGCGCCGACCTCAATGTATTTCCGCTCTTCCTGACCCGGAATAGGCTCTGTCCGCTGAGAAAGAAGTGCAGCCTTTAACGCTGCACCGCTTGCCTGTGCAACACTCTCACGCACCTTCATCGGTGCCGTTGCGGTGCCGCAAGCAAACACACCTGGCATATTCGTTTCCAGCGGGCTCGTTATGCTCGTCTCAACGTACCCATATTTATCCGTTTTTACGCCTGTTATCTCGGAAAGCCTGCCTAATGTCTTTGACGGCAGAAGACCAACTGCTAGCACTATCAGATCAAAGTCTAAATTGGCAATTACGCCTTTCTTTAAATCCTCGTACTTTACTTTTAGACTCCCGCGCTCCGGTATTACCTCGGGAACCCGCGACCTTATGTATTTCACTCCATATTTGTCCTTTAACTCTGCTACCAGCTCCTCATCTTTGCCAAATACTCGTATGTCCATGTAAAAGACAGATACATCAATGTCCGGGTATCTCTCCTTCACTACCCACACCTCTTTCGCCGTGTATGCGCAACATGCAGTAGAGCATATCTCATTCTCCTGGCATCGCGACCCCACACACTTGATAAATCCTATCCTCTTCACCGGCTTATTGTCTGAAGGTCGTAACAATTCTCCACTCATGGTACTTGCACGCAGCATACCTTCAAAATCTAATGACGTGACAACATCAGGACTCCCGAATCCATAACTCTTCGCTATGTTATCGAAGACATCGTATCCCGGGGCTAATATCACACTCTCTGCTTCTACTGTTGTACCCGACACCTTCAACGTGAAATTACCCGCAGAACCAGACAAACTCTCTAACTCGCTTGATAGCATCAGATCTATGTTCGGATGATTCTCTATTTCTACTACCCTTGGTGATAGCCCGACCTTACATTCTGCAAGCTCCGCCATCTTACCACCGAGTTCCGCATTCTTCTCTACCAGATAGACTTTATAGCCCGAGTTTGCAAGATCAAGAGCTGCTGTTATTCCTGCAACTCCACCACCTATAATCGCTATTCCCATTTTCACACCACCTTCCCAAGTATCTCTTTTGTATCCACGGCATTTTTATTGAGCCCGAGTTCCTTCGCATCTATTCCCAGCGCGAGCCCCAATAACTGCGTTATATACACAACCGGCATATCTAGCTCGACGTGGAGCGCTTTTTCTATATCCGCCTGCTTGCCATCCAGCATCATGCCGCAGAGCGGGCATGCAAGCGCAATACAATCCGCACCAGCACTCTTTGCCGTGTCTAATATTTTCCTCGCCATATCAAATGCTATATCACTCCGCGTCATCATTAGAGGTCCACCGCAACACAGCGTCTTCATCTGACTGAACGGAACGATTTCGCCGCCCATCTGTTCTATCAACTTGTCCATCGAATCAGGGTCGTCCGGGTCATCAAAAGCAGTCTCCGGCGGTCTACCAATATAACAGCCATAATACGGGGCAACTTTCAGATTTAGCTTCTTCGACATCTTACTTGACAATTCTTCCAGCCCTATGTCGTTTACAAAGACGTCCAGTACATGCTTCGCCTTTATCTTACCGTTATAGTCCAGTGAGCTATCTATCCCTTTCACTTTCGCACGCAGTTTATCATCGGCCTTCAACGCGATGTTACTCCGCTCTAAATTGTAATAGCAAATACTACAAGGTGTTACAATGTCCAACCCTTCTTTCTCGGCAATCGCAAGATTACGTGCATTTAACGCATACACTAACTCCGGGTCCTCTACTTCCGCGGCGCCACAGCAGTTCCAATCTTCTACTTCGACCAGCTCTACACCCAACTTCTCGAAGACCGCTTTGGTTGACATATCCTGCTCCATCGCCGTTGCGTCTGAAGGACACCCGGGATAATACGCAAGTTTAGTTACGCTCATTTCTCGCCCATCTCCTCAAAGATCTTCTTCATCACTGCCAGATCTTTCACTTTCTCCGGGAACATCGCCTTCGGGCCCATCTTCCCTTTCTTGAACATCCGCATGCCGAAATCCTTGTAATCATTCATCATCGCCATCATACCTTTAAAGAAGGACCCTTCCCTCTTTGGGTAATATTCCTTCGCAAGACCCATATCATAGAGCCGACCATACTTCGCCAACTGATGTTGAAACGCCTTATCAAAGATCGGTCGCGAGCTATCTATCTTTATATTACCTGCTTCCGCTTCTTTATCCGCTATCCGCCGTATCGCACCCAGCAAATCGCTAATTCGCACATCTTGCGGACACCGAGCGGTGCACGTTTGACAGATGAGACAAACCCACAAATCAGGATTTGACAAGACTTCCTTCCGCATCCCCAATAGGCTCATCTGAATGATCTTCCTCGGATTGTAACTCGGAACGTATTCGGTGATGGGACATCCTAACGTGCACGTGCTACACTGGAAACATGCCGTGAGGTGTTCGCCCCCACGTTCGTTCATTATCTCTTCTTTAAAGTTCGGGTCCAGTTCCCAAGTCTTTATCATTTTATCTTAAGCACTCTTCCAGCTCTTCCTCTTCGTAAGCAGTGAATGGTAACGGCTCATCAACGTCTTTGCCGGGCTCATACTTGAAAATCTCCTGCACTTTCTGCGTAATCACCGGATAGAACCGCGTCAATGGTATATCCTTTGGACAGGCATCTTCACATGCTCCACACCCTACACATGTCGTACTTACGTGATAGACCCTCGTGAGGTGATAAAACAACTGACCCGTTGGTAACCCTATCGCACCTCTTAGCTCTGCTAAATTCAACAGATCCCCTCCTATTGGGTCACCCAAAGGTTGATCGAAGAAACATTCCTTGCAATAGCATACGGGACACATATCTCGACAGTTCTTGCACACTATACAGTCCTGTAAGAACTCCTCCAATGCGTCCAGGCTGCTTAGCTCTGGCAAGCTAGCTAACTTCGCCTTCGCTTCCGCCGCTATCTTCTCTTTTTCCGCCGCTCTTTCTAAATCTTTATCTTCCAGCGATAGCTCTAATGCTGTTAACGCGCCCTCGCCCTTCTCCGTTAGTCCTGCCACCACTAAGTCATCGCCTGCACCTCTTGCAATTATAATATCTCCGACATCTGCGAGCCGATTTTCACATATTGAGCAGGATTCTCTTATTGTTATCCCTTTACCTTCCAATTCCTTTATCTTGGCGCTGTCCACCTGGTCTCCTATCTCGGCATAGTGCTCTGTATAAACTTGGTTCGTGTAGGCGCCCGAGCAATCCGTAGTTATTAGCAGCACACTCTCATTATCCAGTTGCTTCAGTTTTATCAATTCTACCGCTGCCCTTATCTCGCACGACTTTGCCACTATACCTACTTTCTCCTTTATCGTCCAGCCCTTAACAAGATTTGCTGCGTTCACACTGAACGAAGGTGCGAAGAGGGCAGATGCCGACGATTCTATCTTATCTGCATCTTTTACCAGCATGTATGATACACTCTTTCCCGTTCTATGTGGCACTATCAGACAATCCACGACACCTTTCTCGAGCAATCCCTTAAGTAGCCCCTCTAAATCCCCATTTTTTAGCTCTGCGCCTTTCATATTATCTTACCTCTCATTGGATTGGGTCCCAGTTCCTTCACCTCTTCCGTCAATGACTTCATCGTATTTGCAAACTTCTCACCCTCTGATGCGCTTATCCAGTACGATTTAAATCGGTCGTCAAGTCCAAATTGCTTCAGAATTGTCCGTATCGCCGCTATCCTACGCCTGGCATAGAAGTTCCCTTTTATATAATGACACTCCCCTGGATGGCAGCCGCTAAAGAACACACCATCCGCACCATTTAGTAACGCCTTGAGCACAAACATCGGATCTAACCTCGCAGAGCACATAAGCCTTATTATTCGACTGTTCGGCGGGTATTTCTTACGTGACGTCCCTGCAAGGTCCGCTGCCGCGTATGTACACCAATTACAGGTAAATCCGACTATCTTCGGCTCAAATTCCTCTTTCGCTTCTTCTCCCATTTATCTCACCTATACTTCCTATTTACAATAACTTTTTTATAAACCTACCTACATTTGTAGCATATATAAATTTTTCGGTTTTTTCCTATTTTCCCTATAAATATTGTATTGAGTCTTGGGATTATTAACGCAGCATAAAAAACGCGCTATGTGTTCTTCTCAATTGCATCCAGCATTCGCTTTATAGTAAATGGCTTTTCAATGAAACCCACAACCCGCTGCGAAGCAAGCAAACCTCGCTCCTCCGCTTCCAGCAAATGAATAGCGGTCATGAAAATAATCTTTACCTCTGCTAATCTACGATCTCTGTCTATATTGTCCAATATTTCCTGGGTTGTCAACCCGGGCATCATTATATCCAGCAAGATAACATCTGGTATTTCTACCTTTAATTCCTCTAAGCACTCCTGCCCATCTTTCGCTTTGATTGTTTTATACCGGTTTGCATCTAAAATCTGCACGATAGATGTCAACACATCAGGTACATCATCCACCACCATCACGGTTTTAGTCATGGTTACTCCTCCTTTTTATTGTTGGATGCAAAACGGGAGTCAGCAACAGCTACAAATTGGAGCGGTCCTTTTGTACCTAATATTAACGAAGTGGATAAACGAGTTTTGAATTCAGAACCGTCTTTTCGCACTCCTATTAATTTACCTATCCAGCTCCCCTTTCCCAGCACCTCAGTCAGAATATCCACATCAGCTCGTTGCTTCCAGAACTCCGTGCATGAACACCCCAGCACTTCCTTTTCTGTATCATAGCTCCACATCTCCAAGAATGAGGGATTCGCATACGTTAGCTTACCTGCCATATCTGCCATGAAAACCGGATTGATAGAAATTTCAATAGCACTTGCCTTGACTCTCAACTCTTCTTCGGCTTTGATTTTCGCAATACCTCCCGCGATCTCTTCTGAAACTCCTTCAATTAAACTTCTATCTTCCTCCGATAGCTTTCTTCCAGATCCTGTAAGGATTAATAATGCGCCATGAGGTTCACCTTTAGTCTTTAGAGGGACCACATACACCTCTTGAAGGTTGTATTCCTGCGCCAGGTTATTGGTTGAGCTGGTAAGCTCATCACCCCCCTTGTTTCTTTCGTCTTTATTAAACGCGATAAATGCAGGTCCTCTGCGCTGGTTTACCGCCCTCACAATACCTTTTTTCCAGTTTTCAACTTCTTCTTTACGCCCGTTTTCCTCCGTGTCTGGATAACCTATCTCTGCAGAGCAAGTAAGCGTATTAGTTTCCGGATTGTAAATCAATATATCACCCATATCGTAACTAATTACGCTACGCACGTTTTCGAGAATAGTTGAACATAGCTGATCCATTGTATATGATCGGTTAACAGACTCACCAAGGAGTCTATGCAATTCCGAAAGATGTTTTATTCGCTCTTCTCTTCTAACTTTTTCTGATGTGTCACTGATAAGAACAATAATAGAGGAAGAACCGTCAGGATTTTCCGCTTTTCTTGCTTTTATCTCAAGCGTCCTGCCTTTTTTATCTCTCGTTTGATACTCAATTTCTTCATCCTTGCTATCTATAATGGCCCTTATTTTACTTTGAATCGGACTTTCAGGTAAGGCATCAAAGATAGCGTGATAATATTTCTGCCCGATACAGTCGCCGTAAATGGTAATCAAATGCCGATTCATAAACAGGATATTGTAATCAAAGTCCATAACCAAAACACCTTCGGGCATATCAGACAATATGCGCGATAAAATCTTCTCTGTGTATGTCTTTTCATCTTCGCTCAATCTGAAGATGTGCTGTAAAGGCGCTTTGCTCACGAACCATACCTTTGCTCTTCCTATTCTTTTGTATGATAGACGCCCATCAGCCCTCAACTGGCTCAAATATTTGGATAACGTATGCCGTTCTAAATGTACAATCTCTGAAAGTTCGTCAATAGTTGCTCCGGTTTCTCCTATATTCTGTATAGCTTCAATTATCCTATTGAAAGTTCCTTCTTCTGCACCCATTTTAGATGTTACTGAAATATGCATAAGGCTATAAAAAGGTTGTGGTTTACGGCTACCGGGTTGGGTAGCAGAACGGGATAAAAATACACACTTTTTGGTTATAAGGTAACCCATTAGGGTAACGATACGGCAAAAACCGAAAAGCTTTTAAAGAGTGTTGTTTTATATGGTAACCACGTATGAGAACCGTATAAAGCGGGGTGGTGGAAAGATGAGCGGTAGAAGAATAATGCAAAGGAGCAGATGGGAACTTATTTTGGACATACTGCGCGTAATATCTGATGAAGGAAGAAGGGCGAAGAAGACACGCATTATGAAAAAGGCTTATTTAGATTGGTGGAGTTTCGAGAAATATTTTGCCAAACTCCAGGAGCGTGGCTTTGTAGAAAAAATCGAGGACCCTGCACTAGGGACGATCTACGGACTTACAGAACGAGGAAAAGATTTGCAGGGGAGACTAAAGGACGTGGGGGCGATCCTACAATAGTGCCGATCGCCTTATTTTTTTATCTGATATATGAAGCTTCTTTTTCGGTGACTTTTTGTCCTGTTGGAATAGTGAAATAAAATGTGGTGCCATTACCTGATTCGCTATCTATCCAGACCTTCCCGCGATGTGCATGGATAATACCGCGAACAATAGCTAAGCCTAAGCCCGTTCCGGCTTGTTCCCTACCCAAAGAAGTATCAATTTGTGAGAACGGCTTGAACAATTTCTTGTGATCTGCTTTTGAGATCCCGATTCCATAATCAGTTATACTGAACAGAATATTTTCTTTACCCTCTATATCCAAACATTTACTTTCAATAATCACCTTACCCGATTTTTTCGAGAATTTTATTGCATTGTTTAATAGATTGCCTATTACCTGCCCTATTCTTTCCGGGTCACCAACTATGTCCGGCAGGTCCGCTAATTTCGTGCTTATCTCTATATCCTTGCTAGTAGCAGAAGATTCCTGTGTTATAATCGCTTCTTTAACGATGCTATTGATATTCACGGGTTTAAAGGCTAGTTTTATTCGCCCTGCTTCTATTCTTGAAAGATCCAGGATGTCATCAATCAACTTACCCAGTTTTGTTATATTCCTGAGTATGACCTCTAAGCTCTTCTTTTGGTTATCGTTTAAATCACCCACGTATCCTTCAAGAATCATTTGTAATTGCGCTTTCATTGGTGTCAGAGGTGTTCTTAACTCGTGAGAGGTTATGGATAAGAATTCCGATTTCATCCTTGTTATCTCTTCCAAATCAGCCATGTGTTCCATCGCCTTTTGCAATTCAACGTTCTTGCTCTCAAGCTCTTTCAGGACCCGTTCTCGATCAGCTTCCGCGCGCTTCCGCTTCCATATTTCTAGTGCTACTTTAACAGTACTTAGCAATCTATCCTGTGTGAGGTGATCCTTAGGGATGTAGTCCATGGCACCTTCGTGAATAGACTGAACCGCGATCTCTTCACTGCCAAACCCGGTAAGCATGATCACAGGTGCTATCTGCTTTTCTACGATCTCAGCAAGCCATTCTAAGCCGGATTTCTCGGGCATCTGGATGTCCAGGAGGATCAAGTCAATTCCGCCCTTATCCAGAGCATCTTGCATCTCGCCTTTTCGCCCCGCTTCGGTCACTATGAACTCACGGCCTGAGGATCGCAAATAGGCTCGCACTAATTTACGGTATGCCGGATCATCGTCGCAGATGAGTATCTTTAGTGACTGTTTTTTTCCCATCTTCAATCCTCCCGCGGTGGTAGTCTACAAAGAACAAACCAGTAGTCGTTTATTTCTTTCACAACGTGTTTGAAATCGTCCAGTTTTACCGGTTTCTTTACGTATCCACTCGCGTGCAGATTGTAGGTATCGATGATGTCCTCATCAGAATCCGAGGAAGTCAAAATGATCACGGGAATCATTTTCATCTTCTCATCTTTCTTTATCTGTCTCAGGAATTCTTTCCCGCCCATACCCGGCATATTCAAATCCAGCAGAATCAGGTCCGGCCGGGACGTTCCGTGGCTGTATTTACCACGTTGGTATAAGAAGTCCATCGCCTCTTCTCCACTACCCGCAATGTGCAACTCGTTTCCTAGCTTCTGGTTTTTCAAAGATACCTTTATCAATTTCTGGTCGCCTGGATCATCTTCCACCAGCAATATGGTGGCAGGTTTTATTTTTTCCATTTTTTACACCCCCAAATTTTTTTCAATTACGAATTTTTATTTACCAATCCCTCCGAATCCGTAATTCCAAATTCGTAATTCGTAATTCATAATTCGTAATTTATAAATCATCCCGTTTTTCTCCCTCAAATCATCCCCGTCACTGTCTGCAATTTCAATAGCAAATCCCGCCCTTTCTCTGTAAGCTTGTAGCTCTCCCCCTTTCCCGGTTCGTCATCTACGTCCAAAAAGCCATTATCCATGAGGAAGTTAAAATATCTTTTAACGCTTTTCCAATCTAAATTTGTCTTTTGCACTCCTCCTTCCCCTGAAATCTCCTCCAGTATATCCGACATGACATCCCATCTGTTTCTTTGTATTTGTAATTCATCAATCGTAATTGGCATCGTGAACCAAAACGTTGACCCTACACCCGGTTTGGACTCAACGCCTATTTCACCGCCATGACGTTCCACAATCTTCTTACAGACCGCCAATCCAATCCCCGAGCCTTCATAATCTTCTCGGGAATGAAGTCGCTTGAACATCCCGAAGATATTGGCATAATACTGCTCTTCAATCCCAATGCCGTTATCCTGAACCTCAATACGAACCGTTTTTCCAGCCTCTTGCCGACTGCGAACCGTAATCACAGGTGGAACACCTTTCCGGCAGTATTTCAACCCATTCCCTAGCAGGTTCTGCAACAGTTGGTGTATCTGTGATGGATCGGCATGCAGAGGTGGCAGAGATGGCAGAACATTGATAACGCCACTAGTCTCCTCAACTTGAACTGCCAGTTCCACGTTCTCCAAGTCCTCTATCACCGCGTTCAAATCCACACGCTCCGGCGGTTTCGCTTTCGTTGACACACGCGAATAAACGAGTAGATCGTCAATCATCTGCTGCATACGCGTGGCACCATCAATCATAAACGCGAAATTCTCTTCTTCATCCTCGTCCAGCTTGCCTTTCAGCGATTCCCGGAGCAGTTGCCCAAATGCCGATATTTTTCGCATTGGTTCTCGCAAATCGTGTGAGGCAATGTAAGCGAAATCATGCAGTTCCTTATTGGACCGCTCAAGCTTTACATTAGCTGCTGCAAGCATCTCTTTTGCATTTTCCGCTTCCCGCTTTTCCGTCTCGATGTCTTCAGCCATATTCAGCGTTGCCCGGCGTGATTCTTCCAATTCCTTTGCCCTCGCTTCCAGCTTTTGATTGGTTTTCTCGATGTCGTTGAGCAGTGCATCACGTTCCTCTTCCATCTTCTTCAACTCGCTGATGTCGTGGGCGGAGGCAAACACACCGGCTACATCTCCTTTCCCGTCGTGGTAAACAGAGGCATTGTAAATGACCGGAGTGACCCTTCCATCACGATGTTTAATCTCCAATGCATAATCACGAGCATATCCCTCCCTGAATACTTGCTGGTAGCAGTGACTTGCTATCTGAGGGTCAGTGAAGTAGTGTGAGAAATCTGTCCCTATGAGCTTCTCGCGGGGGTACCCGGTGAACGACTCCGTTGCACGGTTCACGTCGGTAATCTTACCCTCCGCGGAAATCGTCACTAAGGGGTCCAGGCGGGCTTCAATTAGTCCCCTTGTGTATCGCTGTGATTCTTTCAGTCCCTCCTCCGCTTTCTTGCGATCGGTAATGTCCCTGCCAGTGATATAAACACCTAACACTCCTTCTGGTGTGGTAAATACAGCGCCATAGAAGTTACCGATTAAAGTTTCTTTTCCGGGAAGGTCTATTGTTAATTCAATATCCCGAACCTTTTCATCCTCAACTAAATGGGCAATAGCCTCCTCCGCCTCTTCCTGCATATATTGACAAATAGATGTCCCAATAATGTCCTCACGTCTCTTACCGACAATATGCTCAAATGCTTCATTCACATCCATAATCTTGCCACTCTTATCCAGGGTCATCTGGAAATCCTGAGAACTCTCAATCACGTGTCGTATGTAATCTCGCTCTTTAACCACTCCTTTTTCACCCTCTGTTTCTAATTCCTCATTCGTAATTCCTTCATTTGCAAAGGAAAGGTCATATGGTGGCTTTTCCCCAAGTCGCTCATAAGCTCTATTAACCTCTCGTTTAAGTTCTATCATCCTTAGCTCACGGTTGACCGCTAAGCGATTGAATTGTTCAAGTTCTGTCATGTATTTCCGAAGTTCTTCTGCTACACGCTTGCGCTCTATGATTTCTATCTTCAAACTCGCGTTTGTTCCAGCGAGCTCAACAGTGCGTTGATGCAGCGCCGCCTCCGCCTCCTTTAACTCGTAATATTTTCTTCCCGTTTCTTATTCGTAACGGCAAGTTCTCCTGTTCTTTCTGCCACTTTTTGTTCCAATTCATCATGTGACTGTTTTATTTTTATTTACCTTCTTCACACAACCGGCAGCGTAAAACAAACCGTGCATCCTTTACCCTTCTCTGATTCTATCCATATACGACCACCGTGCACTTCGATTTTTCGTCTCACGATAGCGAGTCCTGCACCTGTCCCCTTGCTGCTCTTATCTACTCTGTAGAAAAGTTCGAACACCTTCTCGTGTTTGCTCGATTCAATGCCTATGCCGTTGTCCCGCACGAAGAACACGGTTTCTTCGCCCTCTAAACGATGACCAATCTCTATTTTTGGGTGGGGTTGTTCACCCATATAATTTATGCTGTTCGTAATGAGATTCACAAGCACCTCGACCATCCTCATTCGGTCCACAAGAACGGTAGGGAAGTCATCAATCACGGAGATTTTAATCTTGCGCGATTTTATTTTCTCTTCTGTTTGCTCCAGTGCTTTCTCAATAAGTTCTCCAAACGGAACATCTTCTGGTGGATTAACCACACGACCGACACGGGAGAGTTGGAGTGTATCGCTCAGCATTTTATCCATCAATGTAACGGCGTTTTCTATGCGCTTGAGGTGGATTTTCCCTTTCTCTACCTCATTCCGTTCTAAATCTTCTCGAAGTATAGAAGCGTAACCACAAATGGCACTAAGGGGCGATTTTAAGTCATGGGAAACGGAATAGGCGAAACTTTCAAGTTCTTCGTTCTTCGCTTCAAGCTCTTCCATCAGCCTTCCTTTTTCCTCCTCTGCACGCTTTCGCTTCCATGTTTCAAGTGCTAATTTAATGGAGTTCAATAAATTTCCCTTAGTGAGATGGTCCTTTGGGATGTAGTCAATTGCACCTTCCTGAATGGACTGGACCGCAATCTCTTCACTTCCAAACCCGGTAAGCATGACCACAGGTGCTATTTGCTTTCCAACAATCTCTCCAAGCCATTCTATGCCTGACTTCTCTGGCATTAGGATGTCCATAAAAATCAAGTCAATTCCTTCCTTGTCCAGAGCTTCCTGTATCTCTTCTTTTTGTCCTGCCTCCTCCAATACGAAATCCGTGTCTGCCGATCGTAAATATGTTCGCACCAATTTACGGAATGCGGGGTCGTCATCACAGACGAGAATTTTTACCGGTGCTTGTTTATTCTCCTCTACTCCCTCATGTTCTGCTTCCCCCGTCTTCTCATTCGTAATTCTCGATTTGTAATTCTTCATTTGTAATTATTCCTCATTCGGTGGTAGTTTACATATTATAAACCAGTATGCTTCTATTTCTTTCATAACTCGCTTGAAATCTTCCAGTTCTACTGGTTTCTTTACGTATCCACTCGCTTGCAGATTGTAGCTATCGAGGATGTCCTTCTCAGAATCTGAGGATGTCAAAATAACCACTGGAATCTTTTTCATTTTCTCGTCTTGCTTTATCCGTCTCAGAAATTCTTTTCCTCCCATCCCCGGCATCTTCAAATCCAGTAAAATCAGCTCTGGCAAGGGCGTTCCCTCGCTATACTTGCCACTATGGTATAAGAAATCCACCGCTTCTTCTCCACTACCCACGATGTACAGCTCGTTTGCTATCTTCTGCTTTTTCAAAGATATTTTTATCAATTTCTGGTCCCCCGGATCATCTTCCACCAGCAATATGCTGGCAGGTCTTATTTTTTCCATTTTTCCTCTCCAATTATGAATTCAATTACGAATGTTCAATTACGAATTACGAGTCTATTCCTTCTCTTCATTCCCCCCCTTCCTAATTCGTAATTCGTCATTTGTAATTGTTGGCATCGTGAACCAAAACGTTGACCCCATACCCGGGTTGGACTCAACCCCTATTTCACCACCATGACGTTCTACGATCTTTTTACAGACCGCCAATCCAATCCCCGAGCCTTCATAATCTTCACGAGAATGGAGCCGCTTGAACATCCCAAAGATATTGGCATAATATTCCTCTTTAATCCCAATGCCGTTATCCTGAACCTCAATACGAACCGTTTTTCCAGCCTCTTGCCGACTGCGAACAGTAATCAGAGGAGCAACACCTTTTCGGCTGTATTTCAACCCATTCCCTAGCAGGTTCTGCAGCAGTTGATGTATCTGAGAAGGGTCAGCAGCCACAGGTGGCAGTGGTTCCGGAACATTGATAATGCCACGGGTCTCCTCTAGTTGAACTGCCAGTTCCACGTTCTCCAAGTCCTCTATCACCGCGTTCAAATCCACACGCTCCGGCGGTTTCGCCTTCGTTGTCACACGCGAATAAACGAGTAGATCGTTTACCATCTGCTGCATACGCGTGGCACCGTCAATCATAAACGCGAAATTCTCTTCTTCGTCCTCGTCCAGCTTGCCTTTCAGCGATTCCTGGAGCAATTGCCCAAACGCCGATACTTTACGTAGCGGCTCTCGTAGGTCATGGGATGCGATATAAGTAAAATCCTGCAGCTCCTTGTTGGACCGCTCAAGCTTTATATTTGTTGTTTCAAGCGCATGTTTTGCGCTTTCCGTCTCTCTTTTTTCCGTCTCGAGGTCATGCACCATGTTCAGCATCGCATGCTTTGATACTTCTAACGCATTCTTCGCCTCGTTTACATCATCCAGCAGGTTCTGGGTCGCCATCGTTTGCTCTTCCGCTTCTTTTGCTTTCTCGGCCAGTTCTTTCGTTCGCTCTTCCACCTTCGCCTCAAGTCCTCTACTGTATTCTTCCAGCTCTGCTTGGGACTTCTTCAGCTCAGTAGCCATGCCATCGAAAGCCCGTGACAGTTGCCCAATTTCATCGCTTGCTTTTGTACCAACTTTAAAATCAAGGTTCCCTTTCGTTATCTCTTCTGTGCCATTATGCAATTTCACTATCGGTTTTGTTATCGCTCTGGATAGCAGGATGACAAGTATTGTGCTCACAACCAAAAGAATAGTAAGAAACAATAGCATCATGCGAGTTAACGCAGCAACAGGAGCAAATGCTTCTTCTTCTCTCACTTCTACCACCATGACCCAGCCCATATCAGATATATGCGCATGGCTTCTGATAACAGCCCTATCTAAATAATTCTTGCTTGAAACCACCTCATGTTCCTGCTCATATGTGCCCAGATATTTGACATCTTCAAGTTCAACCCCCGAATGTCCTGTATCAACCTTCAGTTTCAAGAACGTATCATTTGCGAACCTTGCGGGACTTATCATATAGTCGTCTTTGTTTACGAGGTATATCTCGCCGGTTTCTCCCAAACCTGTTCTATCTGTTGTTATTTCAAATAATTCGTTCTCTGCATCAAAATTAACAACAATAACACCTGAGAATTCACCATTCACCAAAATCGGCGCTGCTACGCTTATAACATCATTCCCCGTAAAATCGGAAGTATGGAGATCGCTAATGTAAACTTCTTCTTTACCTTTCAAGAAAATTTCACTTGCGCTTTTATCATATCCAACATCTGTATGGCTGGAGGCAATTACTATCCCATTTTTATCCAGAATTCTAACTCTCGATATATCTTCACTAGATTGAATTATAGTATCTATTCTTCTATTTATTTGCTCTATGCTTTGATTATAATCTTTGCTTGGGTCCTCGATATTTCTAAAATGATTTCCTGTTGCCATCATTTCAATATTTTGCTTATGCTCGTTCAAAATTGTTTCAATATGACTCGCTCTTGATTGTGCGGTAGCCACTAAATGATCACAAATCACTTGTTCGACGATATTAGCTGAAATGGTTTGGCTAACCATGATGGCCGCTGTACCAGCAATTAAAATAACTGGTAATATTAGGACCAGAGTTTTTATTAGGATTTTCATCTGTCCCCTCCTTCCAAATAATTTTCTTTGCCACCGAGAACACCGAGTATTATCCCCTCCGTGTACTCTGTGGTCTCTGTGGCTTTCATTTTTTCAATGACCTTCTCTTCCTCCCCCATTCTTTTCCCTTTCACCATTCTAATTCGTAATTCGTAATTCATAATTCATAATTCGTAATTCCTCTTATCTTCCTTCCCCTGCGATATTATATCTGGGCTCCTTGCCCAAGTCTTCGAGAAGTGCGTTTATCTCCTTCTTCAGTTCTATCATTCTCAGCTCCCTACCAACCGCCAGTTTATTGAACCTTTTCAGCGCTTCTGTTTTCTTATTTAGCTCGGTGATGTCTCTAATAATGCCCAGCAGATATTTTGTTCCTCCAAACTCTATCAGAGCCCCGTTGATATTTGTATAAATAACAGTACCGTCTTTTCTTTGCATTGGTATAGCGGTCCCCCCCGAAAATTTCTCATCAATCGCTTGCTCAATCTCCTTCATGACCACGGGTAGATCCTCTTTTGGAATAATGTCTGCGGGACCTATATTCGTGAGTTCTTCCACAGTATAGCCCAGCATCTGGCAGATC
>JAYEJE010000228.1:0-6749 GCA_034660415.1 Methanobacteriota archaeon
ACAGCAAGGTCTACCATCTTGAAATACGTGGGCGCGGCATTATCTCTGAGGTTCCAAAGAAGGTGATGGACCTGGATGAAGCACTTGGATTGCTTATGTTCCCTAAAACGATTCGAAGTTAAGGTTTGAACTAAGCTCATATCCAAGAAAGCTTCGACCAAGCAGCTACGAACTCCAAGTCGAAGGAAGCTAAAGGTGCTCTTTTAGAGCATTTTTTCTTTTTTTGCTTTACACTTTTAGATGAAGACAGATCTGCGATTAATGCCGATGCTATTTCTTGCATAATAAACGTCTTTGGACTCAGAACTATCCCTTC
This sequence comes from Methanobacteriota archaeon, assembly GCA_034660415.1. Lineage (GTDB taxonomy): Archaea > Halobacteriota > Syntropharchaeia > Alkanophagales > Methanospirareceae > Methanophaga. The sequence goes on from JAYEJE010000228.1 coordinate 317, forward strand.
CCCTTATCCCTTTTGTCAAACACAACACCTTGTAGCAAGCACACCAATAATAGCGCACAATAACTCAAAGCCGAGTGGCGCAGTGTTCTCGTATGCATAAGAAACATCCTCGTACTCGTACTCACCGATCAGCAGATCATGGTCTCCATCGCCGTCCAGATCCGCAAATGCTGGCCTTGCCTTAAGGTCTCCTTCTCATAAGGAAGACACTACAAGAAGGTGTGTTATTAAAATCTATGTTAGGAGTTTAGATTTTCTTATCCACAAAACAGTTAAATTATACTTCTTTCAATATATAATATAGTGTTTTAATAAAAGGTGATAGTATGCCAGAAGAGGAAATCCTACCTAATCCAAAAATAAGTTTCTATTTGAAAAATATCTTGATGCTAATAAAGCTGAAAAGATCAAACAAAAAAAGAATAGAAAAGTTTGTATATAATGCCCCCCTTCTTAAAGAACCCCTTATTCCAAAATCTGAAGGAAACTTTGGTCCAATGGAAGAGGGGATGATTTATGTAATGTTTAATTCAGAAGGTGAAACTTTGCCACAAGCAATTGACAGTGTTTTTAGATTTTTCTGGGTGGACTCTCCAGACCTTAGAATATCCATTATTGATTCCTTTCTAGTCTCTGAGAAATTTAAATCTGAGCGCTGGAGAAAATCATATCCAAGAGGGATGTTAAAGAATCAAACTAAAGAGAGATATCATCAAGAAGTATTTGAAGAAGAAGCAGAAATGTTCATTGATGGAACTTGGGAAGAAGGTTATATATTCAATTTTCTTGATAAAAAAATTGGGATTTCTGCAAAATTAAAGTACGAGCCTTTAAACCCCAAAAGCGTTCTTGTATATTATAATGGAAAACTTGCAGTTACCCCTTCTTTAGCTCAGAAATTTTATGATATGTTTGCTTTTAAGGTTAAAGGAGAAATAGAAGTTAGAGGAGAAGTGATCAAAGTAGAAGATGCAAGAGGTATAATTGAACATGGAGTTGGTATACTTTCAACTCTCAATATTTATGATTGGCGGTGGTTGAATCTTCAGTTTCCCAATGGAGCAATTCACATATTTTACCATTCTTTGGACCTAGAAGAAGAAGTAATTATTGAAGGGGGAGAAGGTGCTTTAGTATTAGATGGAAAATGGTTTCACTTCCAACGAGGGGATTTTCAAGTAGAAGAAGTTGAATATAGTGAAGACGAGAATATACCTTCAAAAGTTGCAACTGAATGGAGGGTAACTGGAGGGAAAGATGTAATAGGTAAACCTCTATTAGATCTCAAAGTAACAACTACTGCCAAAATTTCGTGGTCTGGGGTACATGAAAAAGAAAATCTAAAGATAACAAATTATGTTCTAGAAGCAGAAGGAACTTGGAGAAGTAAAAAAATCAAAGGAAAAGGAACCATGGAAAATCTGATGCACAGAACAATTGAATGAAAAATAAAAAAATCACTGACTTTTTCGATTGTGCCAATTTAGGCCCTATATTCTCACTAGCGCACTATTACAAGCAGCACGGCGACCTTATGCGCGATCCCGAAATGCTATTCATACAGGCGGAAGACAGCGGATATTATCCGGCTGAAATATGGCAGGATGCGGTAAATAGTCATAGTGTCGGTGTGCTGATAGAGGACGGGAAAGCGGTAAGCATTGACGAGACGGAGCAGGCAGATATGACAATGTTTGCGGAAGTGTGGCTAAAAAATATTTGGGAGCAGCAAGGGCTAGGTGAGGCACTGTGATCTGTTCAAAAGCCAACCGATGAGATGACAGAAACTATAAAATATGGCGCTTTCAAAGATGGCTTCTAATGTAGAGAAATAGGGGAGTAACTAACATGATTCTCAAGATGTGTGGCGCGTCACAAATAGATAAGAAACGTACATATACCAAAAAGCATTTATGCACACCCTACCAATGGGTATGACAATAGGGGGTGATAAAAGAAAAATGAAAACCAAAATCGTAGCAATTTTAGCTATCATTGCAGTGATAACCGCTCTTATTACAGTAAGTGCAGTTAGTAACGAAGAGGGATACAATGTAACTCCATGCGATGCAATTGACATTTCAATAGAAAATGCCACAGTTACGGATTTCTTGAATGCAACAAACATGACAACTGTTCAAGTCTATAATTTCAAAGGCTACAAGGGAGAAAACACATGGATGGTCCAATGGTATTCATCAAACAGGTTGCTGGATGTATATGTCAATGTGGCAACAGGAGATATAGTAGGAATAGAAGAGAAAACAGGTCTAAGTCCAACACCAACACTGGCGCCAATGCCACTGCCAACGCCAACAGCAGAAACAAAGACATGGCATTCCGTAATTACTTTCACGGACCGCGACCGTAAGAAAAGTGAGCCATTTACTATCAAAGGTGATGTATGGCGTATTAACTATACTGTGAACCCGGTAGAAGGAAGAACAGATCATTCTATCTTTAGCGTACATGTTTACCCAGAAAACGAAACGATAGTTTCTGTTAGCTCGTGGAAGTGCTGGTTTGAATCTTGCAATGGTACAAAATACATTTATGAAGGGAATGCCGACTACTACATCGAGGTTATAGCATCTAGTAATAGCTGGAAACTTGAAGTAGAGGATTATTATTAATCCTCTCAAATATTTTTTATCACCGTCGCAACAACTCTTCAAACCTTGCCTTGGCGTCATCTGTTGCGACTACTTGCTTTACCCCGGGAACCTTATCCTTCAGTGTCGCCTCAACGAAGTTCACCAGTGTAAATTGGCTCATTGGGCAGCCTGCACATGCGCCTGTCAACCGCACCTTCACCACGCCGTCGTCGTCCACACCCACCAGTTCTATACTTCCACCTTGCATCTCTAAAAGCGGTCGAATATCTTTTTCTATTACCCCTTTTACTTCTTCCAGCATTCTAAGTATTACCTCATTATTTATGTAGTATCGCTATGTAAAAACGTTTCTTTCAAAAAGTTTTAAAATTTTAAAACCTTCACCAAAGAAGCAATATACATCAAAGAAGATGGGTACGAAGCTCAATTTTCAGGATGATTTTGTTTTTTCCCCCCTGAGCTAGTCATATCCCTTTTTCACACAGTTGCGGCCACAAAAGATTCACCCTTTTGAAGAGCATGCGAAGAAAGGGTATTTAAGTTCGACTTACTCGCCAACTCCTTATACCTATTTTGGATAGTAACAGGAGTTGTCCCCGCAACCTTAGCCATATCTTTTACCTCCACAGACTCACCACTTAAAAGAGATGCGAGGTATATAGCAGCAGCGGCTGTTCCTGTGGGTGTCCACCCTTTTGCTGCTATCGTTTCCTTATCCTCGGATACTATTTTTATTGCTCTTTCTCTTATAACATCTCTCAATCCCAGCTCGGAGCAGAAACGAGGGATGTAACATGCGGGATCAGCCGGAGCAAGCTTTATTTCCAACTTATGTAATAGGAAAAGATACGCTCTCCTTATTTTCTTCAACGGCATTCTTGATACCGCCGCAATCTCTTTCAATGTTCGTGGTATCCCATACTGCCTGCAAGTAATGTAAAGCATCGCCGAAGCCAACTCTTCTATACTTCGTCCTTTAATCAAACTCCGCTTCGCCGCTTTTCGGTATAACAATGACGTTGTCTCCCGGAGATCGCCCGGTAGATTAAGAGCACAAGCCATTCTATCTATCTCACCGAGAGCGAAGGAAAGGGACTTTTCACTACTGTCCATAGCTATTAGCCCTCGCAATCTCTTTGAGTGAGTGAGTGCTACGGGCGTAGGCGTACTCAACCCTTTATTATGCACTCTATAACTCATGGGTGGACCTGTTCTCACCCTTTTAGAAGCTTGCTCTGCGTCATACGAACGCCATTCGGGTCCAAGATCCACGATATTCTCCGCTATTACCATACCACAATCTGCGCAGTATAGCTCCGCGTGTTTAGGATCGGTCACTATGCTTTTAGACCCGCATTCCAGACATTTTCTTATTTGCTCATCCATAATTATATATAGTTTTTCTTACATAAATACTTATGTAATGGTAGCTCGAACAGCTAAAAGATCACATAAATCTTGCTGTGGTAAAAGTCAAAATGGTGCAAAAAGATTCTACGCACCAGCAAACACCTGCTGTAACAGTTCCTTCTGCTTCTCTGTAAGATTCCGCGGCGTCTGTACAACTACCTCCACATAGAGATCGCCATGAGCCACCGCATCGAGTTTCGGCATTCCCAACGCACGCAAGCGAAGTTTGGTGTTTGTCTGCGTTTCCCTCGGTATTTTTAGCTTTACATGCTTGCCATCTAGTGTCGTGATCATAACATCATCACCTAAGGCAGCTTGAGCAAAACTAATCGGGGTTTTTATATAGAGGTCATCGCCTTGCCGCTTAAATATCGGATGCGGTAAAACGTTTAAGACCACATATAGGTTGCCCGGTTCCCCGCCAAGTTGTGACTCAGGCGGTCTTCCTGCTCTGGGTACCGTTATCTCATAGCCAGTAGCTACACCTTTCTTGATTTTAAGCTCTATCTTCGTCCGCTTTGATACCATACCGGCACCGCCGCATGCCTCGCAGAGGTCGTAGGTGGCTCTCCCAGTGCCTTTACACTGTGGACAGACGGCAGCGGTTATCACACGGGTACCGCCTCTGCTCTGAACGTTTCGTATCTGACCGGTACCCCTACACTGGGGACACACAGTAGCTTTACCAGAACGTGTTCCGGAACCACCACACGCTTTGCATGGTCGAGACATCGGAACTTCTATCCTCTTCGCTATGCCCCGAGCAGCCTCTTGGAGTGTGATGTCCAACCGTAACCGAACATCAGCACCCCGAGCTGCTCTTTCTATGCCTTCCCCACCGCCATAGAGTGTGTCAAATATGCCGCCACTACCCTCAAATCCGGGACTAGACGGAGACCTGAAGAACGAATCAAATATGGCACTACCAAAGATGTCCTCTACATCCCGCGAGTGCGTGAAGTGAGACCAATCGAAACCTCCGGGTCCAAAAGCGTCATCCGCAACCCGTGACCCGATCTGGTCATACTTCGTACGTTTATCCCTGTCAATCAGCACCTCATAAGCCTCAGAAACCTCTTTGAACTTATCTTCTGCTTCTTTCTTGTCCCCCTGGTATGTGTCTGGATGGTATTGCTTCGCCAGCTTCCGATACGCTTTTTTTATCGCTTTATCTGTAGCGTCTCTGCTAACACCGAGTATCTCGTAATAATCTTTCTTTGGCATATAATATACAATCATGATTGATAGAATATAAACAGGTTACGTGATTTCGCGGGATACCGAGGAGACACGGAAAATCAATGGCAGAGTTATTTCGATGGTTCCTGCATCTAAATTTTTTCTCTTGTGAATTTCAAGAAAATAAATTATTGACACAGATTAACGCAGATTGACACAGATGTAAATCAGTGTAAATCTGTGTCCTTAATAGAAGGTAGTTATACTCTAATTTGTTTGTGATTTGGCACTTGTGATTTGTGATTTCCTACTGGAATGACTATGGCATAATAACCTCGCGCTCGAACGTCAGGTCTTTTTGCACGGAGAAGTTGCCCATGAACAGTTGACGATGCACTATCTCTTTTTGGCATATCTTCTGCCAGTCTGAATGTATGCCCCATCCGGGCGCCGAAATGGTCTTTATGCTGCTTGATTCATCTTTCTGGATCGCGGAGACATCGAAGTATTCGCTTACTCGTGTGCCCGTACCGCCAAAGATTCCGGAACTCTTGAATGTCTCTCTGTTTATTAGTCTGTTGGTTGCATTTCCCTGAAACTGCATTGTCTTTTTATGGTAGAAGTTGGGGTCATAGAAATCGAGAGGGTTTGCTGCTTGGTCCAATACCGTTTTTGAGTCCATTTCGAACTCGCCTGTACCTTCTATATGCTCGGTGGTATCTATTGCTGTTACCCAGTCCTGAATGCGCTCATCTATGGTGAAATAGCCGCTGCCCTGGATTGTTGAGGTACCACTATAGCACTGCGGCTGCTCGGGCGGCGTTAGCAAGCCACCGTGTATGCCGTCCGGAGGCGGTGACTGCTTTGTTATTGTTAACGTTGTTGTGTCTGTATCGGTTGCGCCATTGTTATCGGTTACTTTCAGGTGGATAATGCCTAAACAGGGTGCTGTGAATGAGATGGTTGGCGTTGCGCCCACGGCGTCATCAAATTTACCGTCGTTGTCTAAGTCCCATGCATATTTTATTATTGTGCCGTCTGGATCATAAGAGCCTGTGCCGTCAAAGAGTATTGGTACGGCGATGTATTCTATGACGCCTGTGTAAGGGCCGTTTGCGTTTGCTATTGGTGGATTGCTTATCACTGTTATCTCTACTTCTACACTATCACTACCTCCAATAGCAGTGGCTACTATCTTTCCAGAATAAATACCCTCTGGTGCATCATGT
>JAYEJE010000229.1:0-6722 GCA_034660415.1 Methanobacteriota archaeon
TGTCGCAGACTTAGCGAGTGCCAAGATAACTCACGGCAAGATCATATATGCGACCACATCATCAATTGTTGATACTTCTTCTACGTCCATCTTTCCCGCCATGTACTCACTGAGGTCAATCTCTTTTGGCATGTAATAAACCCACTCAATCGGGAATCCAAATATTTTCCGCTTTCCTACTTTCCGTTCGTAATGTATAACCTCTTTCTGACCTTTTGGCACCAGAAAAAGCCTCATGCCTTTCTTCTCCGCTGCTACAGCCTTCTCAAACACAGCGTCTACCTGACCTATGTGACCCTCTTCTTCGATAGTCCCTGTGATAGCCACGTCATGTCTTACTTTCCTACCTTCCAGAGCAGCTATGGTGGCAGCAGCGATAGCTGCACCGGCTGAAGGGCCACCCATCAAAGTGCCATTTATGTCAAAAGAAATGAGGATGTTTTTATTCGAGATGTTTATATTTGTGAAGTCCTTAGCAACCTTTACTGCTTCTCTTACCGAATATTGCGTTGTAGGTTCGACAAACGGATTCGTATTAACCAACACGCCCCCAGACCCTTCTTTTATCTCTACATACACCCTACCCAGCACACCCTGGTAGTTATCACTTCTTACAGCAACGATATTAGCGCAAGTGGTGCCATAGGACACGTTTAAAAATCTCGGCTTTCCCACTTTAGCGGTATCACTGGCACTGATAAGTTTTTCGATAATGTCTTCTTGCACATCTATTTTCCGCTGCTGCTGCTGATAGATGTGGAAACCGGTGGAAACAGATAGCACCAAGAGAATGAAAAGCACGGCGATTATAGCATTTTTACGGTTCACAATTATCACATATCTATAACATATACACAAATAAAAGTTATGAGATGACCAAAATGAAAGCGCTAATTTTGGCCGCGGGCGAAGGGAAACGGATGCGACCCCTTACTTACGAAAGGCCCAAGGTAATGCTTCCAATAGCTGGTAAACCGATAATCGAGCATTTGCTGGAGGAAGTGAAAGAAGTAGGGATTGATGATTTTATCTTCGTTGTAGGCTACCATGATGAAACTATCCGTGATTACTTTGGAAACGGCGAGCGATGGGATATTAACCTTGAGTATGTAACACAAAAGATGCAACTCGGGACTGCTGATGCACTACGGAAGGCGGAAGAGTTAGTAGAAAACCAATTCCTTATGCTAAACGGTGACACGATTGTAAGTGCTAAAGATATTAAGAAAGTAATAAATAATGGTATCAACATGGTGCTTGGTGTTATCGAAGTAGAAAACCCAGAGGATTATGGTGTTGTTGAGACAGAAGGTGGAAGAATAACGGAAATACATGAAAAAATGCGAGTACCGATCTCAAATCTAGTAAATGCCGGCGTTTATGCCTTGGATGAGTCCATATTCGGTGTTTTATCAAAAACCGATAAATCAAAACGGGGTGAATTCGAACTTACTGATTCTTTGCAACTGCTTATAGGATCCGGCGAGGCCATTTTATGGGAAAAAATTGAGCATTGGCTAGACCTTAGCTACCCCTGGGATTTGCTAACCGCAAATGAGTTCCTGATTGGTAACATAAGCCCATTGAATCGAGGAGAAGTTGAAGAAAATGTGATAATTGGGGGTAAAGTATCGATTGGAGAAGGCACCGTGATAAAATCAGGTACATATATTGAAGGTCCTGCTTTCATTGGCGATAACTGTGTAATCGGACCTAATAGCTATATACGTGCAAATACGTCTATTGGCGATAACTGCCATATAGGGAATGCCGTTGAGGTTAAGAACTCCGTTATCATGGACGGGACAAAGATCCCACATCTTAGCTATCTTGGCGATTCTGTTATTGGGTGCCGATGTAATCTCGGTGCAGGCACGAAAATAGCAAACCTGAGGTTTAATGATGCAGCGGTAATAGCAAAAGGGATGGACACAGGGAGGAGAAAACTTGGCACCATCATGAGTGATGGTGTAAAGACGGGAATAAATGCGTCTATTGACGCCGGCACGATTATTGGAAACAATACGCTTATTGGTCCAGGGGCTGTTGCATCCGGTAATATAGAAAAAAACTCGAGGCTATATTAAATGCTGTTTAAACAAGCTGTTGTGCTCGCTGCTGGTGAAGGCGAAAGACTGAGACCGTTTACCGCATCAAAGCCAAAAGTAATGATCAGGGTAGCAAATAAGCCCATCCTGCAATATGTGGTTGAGGCGTTAGAACAAAACGGGATAAGACGGATTCTATTCGTGGTGGGCTATAAAAAAGAGAAAATAATGGACTATTTTGGCGATGGCGCGGATTTTGATGTGGAAATAGATTATGTCTTTCAGGAACATCTACTTGGAACAGGAGATGCACTGAAGCAGGCAGAGGCTAAAACAGATGAAAGATTTCTCGTTTTATCGGGAGATAATGTTATTCGGCCAGATACACTTTCCGATTCAGATCTTTTAGAAATGACCGAAGAAGACGGGAATGCAATACTGATTAAGGCACACAAGGATATAAGCAAGTGTGGTGTTGTGACATTAAAAGCCGGAATGGTTGAAGATATTATAGAAAAGCCAAGAGGTGATATAAGTAATTTAGTCAATACGGGAATATACGCTTTTGGGAAGGAAATATTTGAGGTTATAGAGGCCGAGCTGACATCTACATTAAAAACCATGATCCTTCATGGGAGCAGTATAAACGCTTGCGAAACACATGGGGTTTGGTTAGATGCCGTTTACCCTTGGAACATCCTCCGTTTGAATGAGATAGTACTGAGGACGAATCCAGCAAAGGTGGAAGGGAAAATTGAGCGTGGGGTGTCAATAGATGGGAAAGTGACAATCGGTAAAAATTCGGTGATAAGAGCTAATTCGTATGTTAAAGGACCTGTTATCATAGGCGAGAATTGCGATATAGGTCCTAATGCCTGCATCTTCCCTTCTACAAGTATTGGGAATGATACTGCAATTGGGGCGTTTACGGAGATTAGGAATTCTGTCTTGATGGACGGCGTGAAAATCGGCTCTTTCTCTTCCATTCACGATTCTATCTTTGATACGGGGTCGTATGCGGAGGGAGGATTCATAGCACGAAGTGAAGAGGTGAATATAGAAATTGGTGGTGAGTATCACGTAGTGAAAATTGGCGCGCTGGTCGGTGAATATTGCGCGATAGGTAGCAACGTAATTGCTCATCCCGGAGCGATAATAGGGAATCGTGCTAAGATAAAGTCAATGAAGGAGCTGAGTGGGAAAATACCGGATGGGTGCTGGGTTGTATAAGGTGATTATACACTAAAAAGGTAAAATGTGCGGAATTGCTGGCTATGTAGGAGAAAGAGAAGCGCTGCCAATCATTCTGAAGGCGTTGAAAAGAATTGAATATAGGGGCTATGACTCATGTGGCGTATTAGTGCAGAACCACGGTGAAATGATGGGGCATAAAGTGGTAGGCGCTATTGACTGCTTGATCTCAAGCTTATCCAAGTCCTGTTATAAGGGTAAAATAGCGATTGGGCACAGTCGCTGGGCAACTCATGGCGCACCAACAGAGACAAATGCACATCCACACCTCGATTGCAACGGTGAAATTGCTGTCGTTCATAACGGGATAATAGAGAACTATCAGTCGATAAAAGAAGGGGTTTTGTGTGATTGCCTTTTTAAATCGGAAACGGATACAGAGGTGATACCTCATTTAATAAACATCTGTTTAAAAAGGAAACTTTCACCAACGGAACTTCATTCGGGTGTGCTTAATGCATTGCAAGTAAAAGAAGCGGTAAAAGAAGCGTTATCATATCTAAGAGGTTCTTATGCTATATTAGTTGCGGTAAAAGGTTTTGATGGTTTGGTAGCAGCGAGGAAAGAATCACCACTCATTTTAGGCGTTGGCGACAGGGAATTTTTTTTGGCTTCTGATGTGCCAGCAGTGCTTGATCAAACGAACAGGATAATCTTTTTGGAGGAGGAGGACCTTGTGGTCGTGGAAAAGGATTCAGTATATATAGAAAACGGGGGGTCGGAAGTAAAGCGGGAAGAAAGTTTAATCGAATGGACGATAGAAGACGCCGAGAAGGGCGGATACGAGCATTTCATGCTGAAAGAGATCCATGAGGAGCCAAAGGCAATTAGAGATACGCTTATGGGTTATTTAACGGAAGGGCAGATAAATTTAGGGCTTGATTTTATAGTTGATGCGGAAAGCATTTTATTGGTTGCCTGCGGCACGTCTTATTATGCCGCTCTGTGTGGTAAATACATAATAGAGAATTTAGCAAAAATCCCGGTTCGGATTGAACTTGCATCGGAATTCAATTACTCTGATTTCGTGCTGGATGGGTCGAAGGTAGTGGCAATGGCAATTACGCAATCGGGAGAGACGGCGGATACGCTGACAGCGTTGAAAAAAGCGAAGGGATATGGCTGTAAAACAGTAGCGATAACGAATGTTTTGGGCAGTTCCGCTACGAGACTCGCAGATGAAACGATATACAGCAGGGCAGGTCCCGAGATAGGTGTTGCGGCAACAAAAAGTTTCATAACGCAACTCATCATCTTTTATCTGCTGGCTTTATTCCTCTCGAAGATGCCTGCGAGTGTGTTTGCGGAACATATCAACGAGCTGAAGCGAATGCCGCAAATAGCTCAACGGGTGCTTGACGAAGTAAATATACAAACGCATGCCCGATACCTTTCCAAATATGAGCATACGTTCTTCGTTGGGCGTGGTGTAAACCTGCCTATTTCTTTAGAGGGTGCATTAAAGCTTAAAGAGATTTCATACATACATGCAGAGGGCTATGCTGCGGGTGAGCTCAAACACGGACCTTTTGCACTGCTTACAGAAGATACACCCGTAATTGCGATTTTAACACGTGATGATGTTTATGAGAAGACCTTAGGGAACGTGAAGGAGATAAAAGCAAGAGGGTCACCGGTGATTGCAATCGCGGAGGAAGGTGATGAAGAGGTGGAGAAATATGTAGATGATGTTATAAGGGTTCCCAGGACCAGTGCTGTATTCTCCCCTATTCCCAACACCGTTGCGCTCCACTTACTCGCTTACTGGACTGCAAAAGAGAGGGGCTGTGAAATAGATAAGCCGCGGAATCTGGCAAAAAGTGTAACTGTGGAGTGAACGTTTTCAAATAGCGATAAAGATTTTGTATTTCATATTTTCATTCATTATTTCCTCTTCTAATCGCTTTGCAATTATCTTTTCGGGGTGATGAAGTCCCTTAACTCTTTTTGTGAGCGTTTCAAAGTCGGAAAATGGCCCTTTCTTCCGCTCTTCTAATATAGCCCACATTAATTTCTTCCCTATCCCGGGCAATAAATCAAGTGTGTGCAATCGTGTGGTGATAGGCTTTGCCTCGTTGAAGATCTGTACAAACTTCTCCTCTTTCTCTTTTACTATCTTCTCCAAGAGGTATGGTAGTTCTATCTTCGCGGTCGGCGTTAATTCATTATATCTCAACCTCTGGGTTACATGGTCTATCTCTTCCCGCTCGCCTTCTCCGATATATACCCGATCATAGACCAAAGGAACTTTATCCTTCTTTGGTGAAAGCTCCATTAAGATGAAGTTATCCTCGCCAATAGCATGGATAAGAGGTTTCTTCTGATATACCGCTCGGGAGTCATTAGAATGCCCATAGGGCAAATAATCGAGGATACGTACATACGTCTCCCTTTTCTTTTCCCTTACCCTCTCTTTTAACATTCCACCTTTTCTCTCATAATCAGTCATCCTTCTTTCCCCCTTAATAGGCTCAAATAACTTCTATCATTCATTCATATATGATTTGCAACACAATCGAGTATTTCTTCTATGTCCCCCTCGGTAAGGGTAAATCGTTCTTTTGCATAGATTGCTCGCACTTCGTCTTTGCTCTTCGGCAGAAGGTCTGCAATTCTTACTGCTATCTCCTCTTTCATTTTCGATAATTCTAAAAGCTCGGTTATAAGTGTTCTTGACTCTTCTGCTCCCAGTTTAGCAAACTTTGTTGTATGCTCATAAGCTTTCCTTCTCTCATACCGCATCTCCTCCTCGCCGTCTTTCTTTCCCGCGACATCACCCCTTGAAGGGGTTAACATTTCCTTAGCTTCTGCTAACGTCAAGACAGACTCATTAATTATTTCCTTTACTATCATTTTTCCGTTTTAGCCTTTCATCACTACTTCTTGTTATATGAGGTAATAATATAAAAAGATTTTTATGTGGTCGTGTTTATCATACAATAATGAAGGTGGTTAAATGAAGGCTAGTATAATAAAGGACATAAACCTTGCGGAAGATGGGAAGAAAAGGATAGAGTGGGTTAGAGGGCGAATGCCTGTTTTGGATATGATAAGAAGTAGATATGAGCGTGAGAAGCCATTAGAAAACGTGAATGTAATGGCATGCTTGCATGTAACGGTAGAAACGGCAAATCTTATCTTAACACTAAGGGCAGGTGGTGCAGAAGTCGCACTTACCGCTGCAAATCCACTCTCTACTCAGGATGACATAGCTGCAGCTTTGGCTTCGTTTGGTGTGCGAACATATGCATACAGGGGCGAGAGCGATAGCGAGTATTATGAGTATTTAAAGTATGCACTTGAGATAGAGCCCACGGTGGTGCTTGATGATGGAGCCGATGCGATTACAGCACTTCATACAATGGGAGAAAAGACGCGGAAAAACGTAAAGGGCACATGTGAAGAGACAACTACGGGCGTGAT
>JAYEJE010000230.1:0-6680 GCA_034660415.1 Methanobacteriota archaeon
TGATTTCGACATCGCGGAGGTTATCTTTTTCCGCAAGGTGAAATGCCGCCCAGTTGAGATTGTCTTCGAATATGTGTTTGACCGTGAGAGGGGCATCGGTAGTAAGACAGAGGAGAACGATGAAAAGACATGTTCCAGGTGTTAAGATGTCCGGATGCATCATTTAGATGTATTGTTGGATGGTTATGATAATTAATGCGGAGCGAACACAAAGTTATAGTGTATATACTACGAGAAAGGTAAAAGAAACGGCGGAGTGGAAACGTGACAGCGGCGAGTTCTCGGTTATAACTGTTCCAGCAGCAATATTAAGCCTCAAAACATTCACAAAGATTCAAAAAGATGCGGAGAAAATTTTAGGTGTGGAAGGCGCTGCGGTGCTATTATACGAAGCCGGTAAAGACGCAGGTAAAACCTGGATTTCTCGTTTCCACGAGGAGTGGGGGTTAAAAGGGGCTGAGAATGGATTTATCCGAGCGACAGAAGAGTTCTATGCCGAGCTTGGTTGGGGAAAGTTCAGCATAGATATTGAGCATCGTACTATCAGCATTGAGAACTCATTTATTGCAAGGGGCTATGGAAAAGGGGAAGCGAAAAAGCCTGTTTGCCACTTCCTCTGCGGCTACAACGCCAGCCTGATTACAGAGCTGATCAATAAGGTGGTAGATGTAGAAGAGAGGAAGTGCATGGCAAAAGGCGACCGCTATTGTGAGTTTATTGCGGTCAATCCCTGAATACTTTGCTTAAATCTTCATAAAACCGTATCAATAACTTTGTCACCTCATTATCATCGTTCACTGTGAACGTTCTTATTTGCTTACCTACTTTGCCTTCTTTCACGATATTTATTTTTAAAAGAGGTTCGATTACTCGTGCAACGCTGGAGTGAGAGAGCCCGGTCTCTTCTGCAATGCCTGATAAATACGTTGTCGTTCCATGATTTTTTATTAGGTAATCGAGGACAATGAGTTGTGCGTTTCTTCCAAATATCTTTTCGATTTTGCTCATGTGTAAACCTTTAACATACCTATATTTAAACTATTTGTATTTAGTAAAGTTTAGCGATGAGTTGTTATATTAGTAGATATCCAACATAACCTAACTTTATCTTTTTCGGTTTTGCGAAAAACAGAAAAACATAAATAGGGATATCTGTATATTTATAAATAGGTTCGCTGAAAAAAAGGCAAACCTTGAGATAGAAGGGGCGATAAAAAAGATAGAGGAAAGAAGGGATGAAAAAAGAAGGAAAAGAGGAGGTGAAATGTAAAAAATGAATGGTAAAAGTTTGGTAGAAATGCAAATACCGGTAGAAGAAGTACAGAATATAGATGAGCTTGTTAGAGAGGGGTATTACGGATGCAGAAGTGATGCGGTCCGCGATATAATAAGGCGTGGAGCGACACATATTAGGATGAGTTATCCACTGCGCCAACGCAGTTTGGACGCTTGAGATCCGCCAGCGTAAGGCTATGATGTGTAAGTACAAATAGATACAAGAGAGGGGGTTGAGAGGCTTGAAGAAGACCCGCCTCTCTTCTCTTTTTTTATTTTTTCATTTGGTTGTACGTATCGGATATAATAATAGGTAATGCATAAACGGAATATAATTTTAAATAAAGGCAATAACTAAAATAGAAACAAAAGAATGAAAAAAAGAAGCACAAAGGCGGATGAGGAAAAATGGAATTAGACAACAATGATAGGAAAATTGTTGAAATGCTTCAAAAAGACGCTACGCTCTCGTATGGCAAGATAGCAGAGCAATTGGACATTACAGAAAGCGAAGTGGAGGATAGAATTAGAAGACTTTCCGACACCCGAACCAAGATACTAATAGTTGATGACGAACTGGATACTTTGTTACCGCTAAAGAGGGCATTGGAAATGGAGGACTTCAATGTCGTCGAAGCTCAAGACGGCATAGAGGCACTGGAAAAGGTGAGGTCGGAGATTCCTGACCTCGTGCTTCTCGATTTGATGCTGCCCAAGATAAATGGATTCGAGGTCTGTCAGCGGCTGAAACATGATGAAGCAACGAGTTTCATTCCGATAATTATGCTCACTGCAAAGGGCGAGACTTCTGACAAGGTTGAAGGCATTGAAATCGGTGCGGATGATTATGTTACAAAACCGTTTAACTTGGATGAATTGAAGGCGAGGATAAAGGCAGTTCTGCGCAGAACGGCTCCCTGACTGAAAAAATCAAAATTCAAAAACAAATTTAGAATTGCAATTACAAATATGAAGGTAAAAAGAGATAACCGAGTGGTTATTCTTGTAATCTGCATCATCCTTATATGTATTGTAGCTTCGTTGGGTCTCAAGACCCACGGAGAAGTGGAGGAAATAGTCCAGGAACAATTCAATGAGCAGCAGTTGATGCTGGCGAGACAAGCGGCTTTAGGCATTGCGGGATTTGCGGATGAGCGTGTAACCATTATAGAAATACTCGCCCGGGATAGGTCTAGTGACGAAATTACCAACCTTACACCGTGCTTTAAGACAATCTACGAGGAAACCAGCGGTTTTTATAGCATTGAGTTTATTGACACGAAGGGTGTGGTAGTATATGGTTACCCGGAATATCGTGCTCCGATTGGATATGACCTGTATGCGGAGAATAGAAGCAGTACCTTTGATTCTGCACGGGACAAAAGAGAAACGAATATTTCCAGCCCTACACTACTGTTCGAGGGTGGTTTGGGCTCCTTCATCTGGGTTCCAGCATATGAAGGAGAAGAATTTAGGGGTGTCATCCTCGCCATTATAAAAATGTCCACCATCACAGACCGATTTCTCACACCAATCATGCAGAACAGAACAGGATATGTGTACGCGATAGATCGTAAGGGCAAATCGCTCTACGATGGTGCAAGAAGAGAAGCAATCGGTAAAAACTACATCAAGATGCTGAATGAGAATAACACAAGCGATGCGTGGCTGGAAATTCTCAACGAGCAGATTAACGGCTCTGAAGGGACTGCTGTTTACCTCAAAGAAGGAGATGAATCGAAATCGGAACAAATCGTGGCCTATGCGCCCGTCCGATGGCGTGACAAAATATGGTCGGTGGCTATATCAGTACCTGCAAGCGAGGTTGACCATTTGATACGCTCGGTTTATGCCAAGCAAATGACCTTTTTAGGCACTGTCATCGCAATCATTTTGGGTGGAAGCGTTGGATTAATCGTGATGTTCTCTAGGTGGAACAAAACGCTGGAAGCGGAGGTAGAATCGAAAATCGGCGACCTGATTCGAACGAACAAGGAACTCGCGCTGGCAAACGAACGGCTCAAGGAACTGGACAGATTAAAATCCGACTTTGTTTCTATGGTATCGCATGAACTCAAGACGCCGCTTACTGCCATGAGAACATCAGCACAGGTGCTTGAAGCAGCAGGCATCGCTACAGAGACGAAGCGAGAAATGCTGGACATTATTCTCAGGAATATAGACCGTCAGACGA
This sequence comes from Methanobacteriota archaeon, assembly GCA_034660415.1. GTDB lineage: Archaea > Halobacteriota > Syntropharchaeia > Alkanophagales > Methanospirareceae > Methanophaga. The sequence goes on from JAYEJE010000230.1 coordinate 3,470, forward strand.
ACCTTGTTAATGACCTGCTGGACCTGTCCCGGATAGAATCAGGCAGAATGAAACTAAAATTTGAAAGCGTGTCATTGGATTCACTAATTGCGGATTCTATCGAAAGTGTGAAGCATGCAGCTTCGGAAAAGGGCATAAAACTGAATGTCAAACTACCGGAAGGCCTCTCTTCGGTTAAGGGCGACCGGGAGAAACTTACCCCGGTGGTCATAAACCTCCTCAATAACGCTATTAAATTCACGCCTAGGAGCGGAGAAATCAGCATAAAAGCCATAGAGTTGAATGGGCAGGTGGAGGTGAAGGTCAGCGACACAGGGATTGGAATCCCGCCAGAAGATTTAGAGAAAGTGTTCGACAAGTTTTACCAGGTTGACAGCACGCTGACCCGAGAAGCGGGTGGAACTGGTCTTGGACTTGCGATATGCAAAGGGATAATTGAAGCCCACAACGGGCACATATGGGCGGAGAGCGAACTTGGTAAGGGAAGTACTTTTGTTTTCACGCTGGATAGATGGAGAGATTAAGTAGCTCCCTATAAATTCCGCTTTGGGAAATCCCAAATCATAAATAGACTATTTGTTTTTAGTGAGGTTTAGCGATAAATGCCCAAATGTGTTAACATTTGGTGTTACCCTATTTTATGTTTTTCGGTTTTTCAAAAAACCGAAAAGCTTAAATAGGGATGCTGGACTATTAATAATCAGGTTCGCATAAAAAAGGCGAAGCTTGCGATAAAAAGAGGCGATAAAAAAGATGGATGAAAGAAAGGATGAAAAAAGAAGAAAAAAAGGAGGTATTGTGGAAAAAATGAATGAAAAAAGTTTGGTAGAAATGCAAATACCGGCAGAAGAAGTTGGAAATATAGATGAGCTCGTTAGAGAGGGATATTATGGGAGTAGAAGCGATGCAATCCGCGATATAATCAGGCGCGGAGCGGCGCAGCTTAGATCGAGATATTGGTTTGTTGAAACAAAAGGAGGTGAGGAAAGATGATAAGTGCGAAGAAAGTCATTACAACGAGTTTCGCAGTAGCTGCTCTAGTGCTCCTTACAATGGCCGCGGTATCTGCCGCAGATGGTCCCGCGGTCATGATTACTGACTACAAAGTGGAGCCGGAAGTTTTGATGCCCGGCGACACCGGCATCATTACCGTAACAATACAAAACATGGACACACAATCAGCAGAGACCGAGACTACTACCACGGGTAAAGATTCGCCATCTGAGACCACGAAGACCTCAACGAGAAGTATAAGTGCAGAAATAGAAAGCATAAGGCTGAGTGGTAGTGACAAAAATATAGAATGGTCGCGAGAAGGCGTACAACGCTCTGAGTACTACAACGTAGGATCTTTAGGACCCGGTGAGAGCATAACAATCTCTTTACCGATAGAAGCAGCCACACATACCAGCGATGGCACTTACTTCTCTGAAGTCTACATAGAAGTGGATAATGGCGACAACGTGCGATTTCCAATCCCGGTGAAAGTGGAGAGCAGTAGCGTAGAAATACTTGAGAAAGACGTTCCTTCTGAGATTTCGCTCAGTGAATCAAAGGAGATAGCGCTGGTGGTGGCGAATAACAGACCTAATTCCGTGAGCGGTGTGAATGTGCACGTGAAAGCAAAAAGCGAAGAGTTAGAATTCACGCCAGAGCGAATCTTTGTAGGCAATTTGGCGCCATACGAGAAAAGAGCTGTGAATTTCTCGCTTTCGCCTCTTTCTATCGGGAATAAAGACATCCAGTTCGTGGTGGAATACAAGAACGGCATCAATTCGCATCGAAATACAGTTGAATCCGCGGTATTCGTAAGGAGCAATGCAGACATAAGGCTTATCTTGGTAGATGCGCCGAAGTCGGTTTTGAAAGGAGAAGTTGCGAAGATAGACTTTGACGTGGCTAATGGAATGCCAAAGGACGTTAAAGCGGTATCCGTAGTGCCTGCGAGCAACGGAGGAGGAGGAAGAGAGAGGATATTGCCTTCAGAATATTTCATCGGCGACATGGAAGCAGGGGACGTCTTTTCCGCTTCTTTTGATGTTGATACAAGCGAACTAAGTGCAGGCGAAAACAGAATTGCGTTCAAACTGGCGTTCCGGGATATAGACACCGATAAGATATACGAAACCGTGGGTTACGAAGTGCATATAGAAGTAAAAGAGCCACAGAAGGATGTGTTACCTGCTATGTCTATGTCCTTCGTTGCACTTCCTGTAATCCTGTTATCTGTTGTCGCAGTCGTGTGGGTGAGAGTAAAGCACAGGAGGAAAATGGTAGAATGATTCGATCAGAGCACCTAAACAAGGTTTACCGGATGGGGAAGATAGAGGTTCCGGCGCTGCGAGATGTAAGTTTAGAAATAGAAGAAGGTGTATTTCTCGCGATCGTGGGATCTTCAGGCTCTGGCAAATCTACGCTCTTGAATATGCTCGGCTGCCTGGATAAGCCGACGAGCGGTGCGGTATTCATAGATGGTGTGAATACCGCCTCGCTTAGCGAGAGCGAGCTTGCGGAGATAAGACGTGAGAAGATAGGATTCATATTTCAGCAGTTCAATCTCATTCATTCCTTAAATGCGCTGGAAAATGTCTCGCTTCCCATGTTCTTCGCAGGCGTGGGGCGAGATGAGCGGCTGAAGAGAGCTGCGGAACTGCTTACAAAAGTTGGGCTTGGCGACCGTATATACCATAAACCTTCGGAGCTGAGCGGTGGGCAGCAGCAGCGTGTGGCTATTGCACGTTCGCTTTCAAACGACCCGGCAATAATCATCGGCGATGAGCCAACGGGAAACGTGGATACTGAGACGGGAGATGCAATAATGGGCATCTTAGAGGGTTTGAATCGCGAAGGAAGGACGGTAATCGTGGTGACGCACGATTTAGAGATTGCAACTCACGCGCCGCAAGTAATACGAATGAAAGACGGGAGGTTGATCGAACAATGAAGGATGTACTTCTGCTGGCATACCGTAACATAAAGGAGAGAAAAGCACGCACGAGTCTCACCCTGTTGGGCATTGCGGTGGGGATAGCGGCGGTAATCGCTTTAATGTCCGTGGGCTATGGCTTTGAACAGTCCGTAACGGGGCAATTGGTGGAGATGGCGGATTTGATATATGTTTTTCCTGGTAAAGGTTTTGGGAGCGACCACGTAGAACTTGGCAGTCTTGACGAGCGTGATTTGAAAGATGTGGGAAGGATAGGGGGCGTGA
>JAYEJE010000231.1:0-6632 GCA_034660415.1 Methanobacteriota archaeon
TTTCAATGCGTCCTTTACTCTGGTCGGAGAGTCCGAATGGTTTGTATGATAATGCATATCCGCTGCTTTAAGACCGTGGCGGTTGATCTGTTCGATGTCTGGTTTCTCAAATATTATCTTCTGCACTATATACAATCTATTGTTACGTGACGTTAAAAAAGTTTTTTAACGTAATCTTGATCCAGCTCTATCCCGGATATGGGTCCGGCGCAATTTCGATTGGGCCTATATCCAATCATGAACAGGTAATGCTTGAGCGTTTAAGGAAATAGAGCACAATACTGCTGAAATTTTCCGGGTATTGGAACATCAGACCGTGACCACCACCTTTGAATTGAGCAAGCCAGGCGCCCGGTATCTGTTCAGCAATAATAAAGGAATTGCGCGGTGGAAACACTATATCCTCAGTCCCGGTAATGAGTAAGGTATCCTGAGTTATCTGTAGCAATCGGCTGTATGAACCGTTCCAGTTCACCATAGCATACCACTGTGCGTCAATATGCTCCTGCGGACTTGTCTCTGTCACGTTCGGGAAATATGTGCTTAGATCTGGATGATCAGCAAGCCATTGTTCGGGCAAGAGCACTTCAAAGGCACGCAGTGCACGCTCTTCCGGTGTGCCCGAGATGTTCCTGAATTTGTTCGCGACTTCCGGGTCTGGGAATATTCCCTCGTCCCCGCCGCAATTCGCAGAATACAGTATGAGTTTGTCTACCTTTTCTGGATAGTCTAAGGTAAGTTCCAGCGCGGTTTGGGTGCCCATAGACCAGCCAAGTATATGTGTATGCTCCAAGCCAAGCGCATCCATGAAGTTCGCTGTGTCATATGCAAAGAGTTCGATGGTAAAATTTTCTTCTGTTGCCGTTGATCTCCCCATCCCACGATTATCAAATATGATCACCCGATAGTGTGCAGCAAGGGTATTTACCACACTTGGATTCCAGAGATCCATTGTTCCAGCCCAGCCCATTATCAGGAGTAGGGGGTCGCCGGTACCCAACTCTTTGTACGCAATCTCAATATCCCCTGCAGGTATCATTTGAATGTCTACCTGTTCTACGTCCAGAGGCTGATCCGCTTGGCATTTTTGATGGTAGATAATGCCGCTTGATACCAGTACAGATGCTATTACAAGCACACAGAGCGATACAATAACAATCTTTCTGGGAATCATTGCCTTAATTAAAAATCAATACGTTTTGTGGTATATAAAACTAAAACGGTAGCGCCCACTTTCATCAAGAGCCTGCTTTATGTATGTACTATAACAAGTGAGATTTTTTGATTTTAATTTTTACCCGCAGCAATTATAGAACATTTAAAAAGTACTTGTTATAGTACAGGCTAAACAATTACGGGATGTTTTATGGCAACCCCTCTTTTATCGCATCTGCGAGCAATCGACCAGCTTGCTGCATTATCGGTCTATCCGGACCCATATAAGCAACACACTCGTTATCATGCATCTGCATCACCTTATCCTCAAGTGATTTCATATCCTTGTATGACATACCAACGATCTTCGGTCCAATCTTTGACGCTGTACCGCAGGGAGTATCTCTGATGACTTTCACCTCTTCGATAATCATGTTCTTCTCATTAACTCGCAGTTCGAATTTGGGCATACCAAAATGCTCGGCAAAAGAATTGACTATCTCATCCTCGCTCGTATCCAAAGTACAAAGCGGCTCCGGGAATTCCACGTGTATACCATCCTTTTTTAGCTCCTCCTCTATTGAATACTGCCCCTCTGGTATCAGGTTCGGGTCCTCAATAGGCCATATAACCGCCTTTGCGCCTGTTCTCTTTGCTATTATCGGGACGAGGTCTCCTGCCTTCGGGAGTATCCCAAGCACTAATAGAAGATCACACTCGGATAGAGGTATGTCTTCCGGCATGTCGCTCTCAGGATCGTCAAACGATACGGACGCAACTTTGAGATCATAGAGTCCCACTATCCTGTCTGCAAGCCCGCCCATAGCCAGATGACCTGTTACCAGCTCTCCAAACGAGCCATGATAGAGTATGTAAATTTGGTTATTCATATTCCTACCGGCTCCAGCCAGCTCATATACTTCTCCTCTTTTGCATTTACCACATCAAAGAACTTCTTCTGTAGCACGCCTGTCACTTCTCCCCTCTTGCCTTCGCCTATTCTTACATCGTCTATCTCTCGTATTGGCGATACCTCTGCTGCGGTACCTGTGAAGAAAGCCTCATCAGCAGATAGCAGTTCCTCCTTCGTTATTGGCTTCTCTACCACCTCGTAGCCAATATCCCGTGCAATAGTGATCACAGAATCTCTGGTGATGCCGGGCAGAATAGCTGATTCCGCTTCTGGCGTATATAGAATTGCATTTTTTACTGCAAATATATTCTCGCCCGGACCTTCAGCCACATAGCCGTTAATATCAAGCATTATCGCTTCGTCAACCCCTCTTTCTGTTGCCTCAAACACAGCTAACTGTGAATTTAGATAATGTCCCGTCGCCTTTGCAGTAACCGGCAATGTTCTAGGGTCTATTCTGCACCATGATGAGAATATGCATCTTATACCCTCTTTTAACGCATCTTCACCAAGATAAGTACCCCACCGCCATGTCGCAATAGCGCAATCCACAGGACTGCCTGCTGGGTTCACGCCCAGGTGATGATACCCATAGAAAGCAATTGGTCTTATGTAACAAGCCTCAAATCCATTTATACGAACCGTTTTCTTTATTGCATCCGTCATTACTGCCTTTGTATACGGTATTTCCATCTTATACAACGCCGCGGACCGATACAAGCGGTCTACATGTTCCTTTAGCCTGAAGATGAATGACCCTCTCTCCGTTGCATAACATCGTATCCCCTCGAAAACGCCAGACCCGTAATGCAAGCCATGTGCAAGAACATGCACTTGCGCTTTCTTCCAATCCACAAACGCACCATTGAACCATATTTTACCTTCTTCCGGAAGCTGCTCCACCATTTTTGTCACCTTATCTAAATAAAAAAGTTAAATGTTTATTATTTCTTATTCCTTTGCACATCCATCAGCTTGCGGTCTCATTTACAGCGAAAGCATCTATCAGCTCAAGTTCTTCCGTGAGATTTCCATTGATGTATCGTTCGGATTTCGGGATCAAAATCATATTGTCTACTCGGCTTATCCAGTACTTTTCCTGATACGTTTGCGGCTGTCCAAATACGTCGAAACCGCAATTGAGTTCGAGTGCCAGGCTAGGAACCGTACCATAAGGCACTGTCAGGTTCACTTCCTCGGTCACTGCGCCAGATATTACCGCAGTGGCGTTAATTGGAATTACTGCATCCGTTTCATTGACTATCATGCCTGTGACTTTAGTTGTATTCGTCCACGTTTTTCCCGCCCACAACGGGAAATCAAGCATTACTACTTCTGGCTCAAAGGTCAAATTCGCTAGTCCTGGTTCCGTCACTAGCCGTCTTATTGTGACCGTTTTGTTGCCAAGATCCACGTATATCTTAGTACCGCCGGTAGGTTTGCTTGTGTTAATTACATAATATGTCTCATTGTCTATCACTTCGGTCGCAGTAAAAAAGCCGGTTGTTGCATTCCGTCCGACGTTTGTGCTCTCGCTATCATAGGTGATGTTATATCTAAACGTCATTGCTGGAATCGCTGTTGGAACGGGTATCACGATTTTTTTCACTTCCAGCACAAAACTCACGGAATTGTTGTAATTGCCATTCATATCTGTTGCATTAACCTTTAGCTTGAATGACCCCTCAGCGCTTGCGTTTGTGCTGTAATTGAATCTGCACCCGGATATATCGCCTTCAGTGAAGTTTCCGATAAGGGACATTATCGTGCTTGCATTTCCGCCTAGCGGTGATAGGTCTATCTTTACAAGGTCGATTGAACTGTTTATACTGGCTACGTCAACTCGCAGCTCTGTAATATCCCTGTTCACCGCTATTATCGGTGGCGTAGCACTTGCATTTAGTACTATCACGTCGCTGCTGGTTCCTGATGTACTTGACATTACGGATACCGAAGACGTCAACACAAATATTAGTGCAGTTGCTATAACTGCGATTTTTACCCTACTCACTTTTTTATCGTACATTTTTTTCACCTTTTATTTTATTCCACTCTTATATCTTCATCTATTTTTGTTATTAAAACTTTCGTTTTTTTGCTTCGCAAAAAAAAAGGTCAAGAAAATAACTTATTGAGACAGATTAACACAAACCTTTTTGCAAGCAAAAAGCTTTACCAAAAAATGCGGTGAAAAGATTAATGCCGTTAAAAATAGCCCAGCGAGTCCAACAAAGGAAAACAAAAGATTGAATCCGTGTAAATCTGTGTAAATCGGTGTCCTAAATTAAATTTATAGGTGGAAGTTATAGCTTATATACAATAAAAATAAAGTTAGGGGGAAAAGAAAACCCCTGAACACTTTTATGTTCTATGCCAACAATGCCCATTGTGTTGTCTCTTTGCAGATCAGCTTGCGGTCACATTCAGCGTAAATGTGTCCTCCACCGTACCCCCGGGACTGCGATAGACCATATTTATGGTTGCGTTACCTGCACCTACAACCTCAAACGTGGCGATTTGCTTACCGGGAGGACCACCGACAAAACCGGGTTCGGGTACATAATCCGGCACAAATACGACATCTCCTACTTGCCGCAGCACTTGCTCATCAAGTTCTGCTACCTTCCACCAGTAGCCAGTACTACCGGGGTTATTCGTTTCAAAGGTGATAACCAGGAATTCCCCTGTCGTAGCGTTGATCGTGGTATTGTTGTCACTCGCATTGAGGAACGTTTTCAGTTTGCATGGCGTACCACCATCAACAATGCTCTCTGCCCAAGTTCCTGTTGCAGTACGTTCTAGCGTCTTACCGTTTCCATTCGCGCCCCGTGACGCATTGTAAGTCACGTTATCTACTTCAGCTCCCGTGATGTTGCACAGGACTATTGTGTCGCCGGGGTCGTTTTTTAGTACCAATGTCACATCTATTACGGGACATGGTAACGCGCCATAATAAGCATCAAACGCTGTCTTATTCCTTGCAAGCACGGCATAATCCCCTGGCTCCATTACAATTTCGGATATCTGATTATCGTCTATTGACCAAGCGCTAATGTTTATTGCTTCTGTATCATTATTGTAAAGCTCGATCCACTCCATGTTAGCATCGCTACCTTGCTCAGTGCTTGGATTATACATAATCTCATTGATTTTCACGTCGCCTTGTGCACTTACCATTGCTGGCAGCATAGAGATCAACACTAATATTGCCGTCGTCACGATAACCGCAATCTTTATCTTATCAGCTTTTTCATCTTTCATTTTTTTCTTTTTCACCTCCTAAATTTTCTATCTGTTTTAGCTATATAAATTTATATGATATAACCTATTCACAGGGATAAAAACCGCGAGATTCTAATTGGTAGATGGACAAAAGAAAATGATGCAGGTCACCTGATACAATTTTAACTTGCATCATGTATCAAGACAAGACAAGACAAGCATCCTTACAATTTCTCCCGAAAATCTGTGTAATCTTGTGGTTACAATAAGCTACATAGTCGATAGATCAGGATTGAGCCATTTGCTCGCCTCTTTACGCTCTGTTGGTGCTTCACCTCTTTTCATTGTTTTCACATACTTTTGCAACGCATTCGCCATATATTTCGCAGCGAGACAAAATAAACTGCTTTTGAGACCCTTAGCGCTATTGTATTCTTTCATTAGTTTTGGCGTGAGATTCAGATTGTGGTCTATGCATACACCCAGAAGTTGCCAGTGCTCAGGCGTCATCTTCGCTATGGTAAACGTTTCTTCGCTATCCAGCATGGAGCCACGCATGGAAACGAAGTTCAGCGGTACGATAATAGAAGAAGTCCCTTCTAAATCCTCTACCAGCTCTATGCTTTTAATCACGTCATCTGTAGTTTCACCCGGAAGACCGTTTATCATTGTTGCTGCGTTAAACCAGTTATTATCATCGAGGATACCAAAAGCCTGTGTGACAATCTCATGCCATTTCTCCGGTGGTGATGGCGCTGCTTTACCTCTCATGTGCTTCGCAATCAGTCTTTCACTCCCGGTCTCTATTCCAGTTTGCGCACCCATCCAGTCACGGTCGAGCATGGAGTAGCATAATTCTGAGATTGCATTAAGAAGCTCGGGCTCATGATAAACAGAGGCAAGGGAAATATGGCTCGCGCCAATACGCTCAATTCCGTTCACTGCGGTAACATGCCGGAACAGGTTCATAACTCGCTCTTCGTCAGGTGCTATTCCTTTGGCACCATAACGAAGGAGATCCTCAGAATGGAGGGATATTGCCGTCTGACCAGCATTTACATTTACCGCCACATCACGTACAATATGTTCGATAGACTTGAAGCGGAGCCGTTGCATGTTCGGAGTGCAGAAGGAGCAGCCTCTTCCGCAGCCTCTGCTTATTTCTACCAATCCGTGAATAGTGGCACCTTTGATATTAGGGATCGCATCTGCATCCGGATCTTTTCCTTTTATAATCCGCGGCAGTTTCTCACCTGCGAGTATAGATGTGAACATTGCGGGAACGGTAATTTCACCCTCGCCAAGATGTACATAATCTATGTTCAGTTTGTCCATAATCGTC
>JAYEJE010000232.1:0-6626 GCA_034660415.1 Methanobacteriota archaeon
ACACGGTAAATATTTTTCTGCGGAATATCTACGTATGATTGGTGTTTTTATACATGTGGATAAAAAATCTAAGCTGAGGGCAAGAGTGGATAGGCAAAAGCTCAAAATCTTGTAGATTTTGAGCTTTTGATTGCAAAATGCAAATGGAAAAACGCAAAAATTGTGTTTGTGATTTTTACAGAGGACAAAAAACAGAAACATTTATTACTTCTACATCATCATCGTTCTTTGAGGTGAAAGAAAAAAAATGGAATTTGAAGGTGTAGAAATAGAAGATACATTTGCAGAGGCGTTTCCGATAAAGGTTGCGCGAGTATTGATAACGGCGGTGAATGAGAAATGGGCGATGACAGCGGCGAAGGAGATGACGGGATTTGGCACTTCCGTGATAATGTGCCCCGCAGAGGCAGGGATAGATAAAATAGCCTCGCCTGAAGAGACCCCGGATGGAAGACCAGGAGTTTATGTAATGATGTGCACATTCGGCTATAAGGCATTAGATGAGCAGTTGCTTGCGAGGATAGGACAATGTGTCTTCACATGTCCAACAACGGCGGTTTTTAATGCTATGACGGAAAGCGAGAAGGAGTTTAATACTGGCTTCAAGTTGAAATTCTTTGGTGACGGATTCGAATCAGAGGATGAACTAAACGGTAGAGAAGTGGTAAGGGTCCCGATAATGGGTGGCGAGTTCGTGATGGAGAAGAACATGGGCGCGAAGGCAGGCGTTGCCGGAGGTAATATCTTTATCCTAGCGAAGGACCAGATGGCTGCACTGGCCGCTGCTGAAGATGCTGTTGCCGCAATACAGGCAGTGGAAAACACAATAACGCCGTTTACGGGTGGCGTTGTCGCTTCGGGCTCGAAGCCAAGCTCAAATGCATACAAGTTCATGCACGCATCGATAAATGAGAAGTACTGCCCCACGTTAAAGGACAAAATAGAAGATTCTGAACTGCCTGCAGATGTCAACGGTGTCTTTGAGATCGTAATAAACGGCGTTAGCGAAGATGTGGTTAAAGCAGGAATGAAGGCGGGAATAAAGGCAGCGGTGAAAGTTCCAGGTGTGGTAAAGATAACGGCAGGTAATTTCGGCGGTAACCTGGGAAAGTACCATCTCGAGCTTAAAGATGTGTTGGGGTTGTAATAAAAGCAAAAGAATAAACGCAGCACACTGAGGACATATAATTGTCCTCACCCTTTATTTTTTTGTAGGTGACAATCCAGAAATTCAAAACGGATAATAAAACAAAGCCTTGAAAACATATAAAGAATGAGGCTACATTAGGCTACATACATTATGAGATGGAAAAAAGAAGAAGAGCGGAAAGAGCATGTTACTGTTTGGATAGACCGAAAGAATCTGGATTATTTGGATACGCTGATAGATAGAGGTGTGTTTGAAAATAGAAGTCAAGCGATAAGACATGCTATCAGGACTTTTGTAAATATAGACAAGGGATTGATAAGATACATAGATAGCGCTAGCTCCCCCGCCGAGTGATAAATCGGACATTCCGGATTAGGTAGTTTTGGTACTTTAGCCTCTACTAAAAATTCGCCACATGAAATAGACTAAAATGAGAATCACAATCACTATTGCAATTGCCGGGATGAGATAAGGTAACATTTTGATTATCAGCCATATCACGCCTAAAATAATGAGGATTGTAAATAGTAGAAACACCAATGCCGGTATCCCACTTAGAAAGTCCGAGGCTGGCATACTTCTATCATTTCCTCCGCTATTTTTACCAATCGAAGCCAGGTATTCACCGCTGCTCTTAGCCTTACTACATCATCACCACATATATGAATCCTCAATTTAGTCCCTTTGAGCTCGATGTTAACAAAGGAACGCTTTTTATCTGTCTCATCAGCCCGCTCCTCTTTTACAGCATCATATACCGCTTTTAGTTTCGCCACATCATCATCATCGAACTCAAATTCCGCTTCGACTCGCATTACAAACATCAGAAAAGTCTGATCAAAACGTTATTAAACGGCTTTTACTTGTTTCACTATCACTTCCGATCTCTCCTTCCTCATTGCCCGATATCCACAGTATGGGCATCGTACCCCCCGGTACACTTTATTGTCTATTTCCACATGCCTTTTGCATCTCATGCAATAGTAACCCATAGTAACGTTGACTATTCTCCTAGTTCTCCTTTCGCTTCCATCGTCTCTTTACTTACAATGCCTATTTCTGTACCTTTTTCAACTGCCCTTTTAAGTGCCCGCTGTGACGCTAGCCCCAGTGGGGTTTGAGGGACATAAGTCCCACCGGAGAAAGTGTAGCCGCATTTTGCACATTTCCATATCCCGGTACCGATCCTTTTCACTGACCCCCTTTCGCATTTGGGGCAATTATGTGCCGCATGTGTCCGCTCTTCTACAGCTATAACCGCTTTTCTTATTCGAGTACCATAGCGTACGCCAAACCTACCTGCGGATTTTGTCTTTCGTCCCTTCCTTCTCTTCTGCTTCTTCGCCATTTTTCCTTTTATAAAATAACTTCAAATTACACAAATAAACTTCCCTTCTTGATGATTGAAATAAGGAAGTAATATATATTTATTTTAATTCTAAAAATGCGATTATCTGACTTGAATTTGGGAATAGAACTGGAGCCTATTGTCAGGGACCTGGAGTTATATCCCCCACAGGAAGAGGCGATGAAAGCGGGCTTGCTTGACACTGCCAATAATTTCGTTATCTCGTCACCAACCGCAAGTGGAAAGACGCTGTTAGCGGAATTGGTGATGTTAAAATCAATAGTGCAAGATTCAGGTAAATGCCTTTATGTCGTGCCTCTGAATGCATTAGCGTACGAGAAATACCAGAATTTCAAGGATAAATACAGCTCTGTTGCCACCGTTGGCATATCAACCGGCGATTATGAAAGCTCTTCCAGATATCTGGAAAGATACAACATTATACTCTTAACACTGGAGAAACTGGATTCGCTCACGCGATTAAAGCCCGCGTGGTTAAGCAAGATTTCAGTTGTTGTTGTGGATGAGGCGCATGTGCTGGGGGAAGAGAAGAGAGGCCCGAGGTTAGAGGGTGCTTTGGCAAGATTCATGAGCTTCAATCCTTCCGCGCGGATCATCGCTTTATCAGCAACCATGTCGAACGTAGAGGAGTTTGGAAGCTGGCTGCATGCATCTGTAATAAAGTCCGAGTGGCGACCGGTGCCATTAAAAGAGGAAGTATTTCTGGCTGAGGACGACCGGGGGATATTAGCACGAGTAATAGAAGAGGTGAAAGAGGACGCACAAGTTCTTGTTTTTGTGAATACAAAGAGGGGCTCTGCCTCTTTCGCGAGAAAAATCGCAGCGCAGTTAAAGCTGAGAAATGAGGAATTGGACAAACTCGCAGAACTTGTGGATGTCGGTGTGGACGATCTTGCAGAGATGGTTAGATTTGGCGTTGCATATCATAACTCCTGGCTGCATCCGGAGCAGCGGAGAGCGATAGAAGACAGTTTCAGGAACAGGATATTGAAAGTTATCTGCTGCACACCAACCCTGGCAATGGGGGTCTCTTTACCTGCAAAAATGGTCATTATCAGGAATTATAAGTTCTTCACGCTCGGTAGGGGCGTTGAGCCGATGCCAGTATGCTGGGTGAAGCAGGTATTTGGTCGTGCCGGAAGACCCGAGCATGACTCGTATGGACTAGGGCTAATAGTAGCAAAAAGTGAGGATGAACTCGAAGCTATAGAACGTGTATATATAAATGGCGAATTAGAGCGGATAGAATCGCGATTTTCGAACGATACAATGACTGAGCAGGTTCTTGCAACTATTGCTGGCGGTGCACATCGTATAGATCAAGTCTACGAGTTTCTTGACTGCACCTTCTATGCGCATCAAAATGGCGGAGAAATAGGATTCGTGAAAGCGGAACTGGACAGCATACTGGAGGGGCTGACAAGAGCAGGTTTCATAGAGATGGACGGCGATAGTATACGGGCAACCAAATTCGGAACGCTTTCTTCAAGGTTGTATTTATCGCTGAACTCGGCATTGGAACTGAGAGACGGGATAACCGCTTTAAGCGATAGCAAGGCATCAGATTTTGACCTCCTGTTACTGCTGGCTAAATGCGAAGAAGTCATCCCGCTGAAGGTAAAGAATGCAATGGAAATAGCCGGCAGCTTTAGTGATAATCACGAATGGCTGTATAACGGCGCACATGCGTTGGGTAGTGCCATCATTGCACATGCATGGATAGATGAACTCACGTATCCCAAGTTAAAAGAACTGTTTGGAACATATCCGGGTGAGATACACAACAACATATACGTCCTGGGCTGGATAGGCTATGCTGCGTCAAGAATGGCAGAGTATCTTCAGGATGATGAGATGTATGCGCGTCTAAACGGGTTAAAGGATAGGATCAGACATGGAGTTAAAAGGGAATTGCTTAGATTGGTATCAATAAAAGGCGTTGGACGGATAATAGCAAGGCGATTATATTCGGCTGGGTTTCGGAATGAAGAAGAAGTGGCAAATGCTGACTTAGAGCGGTTGGGAGGAGTTTATGGAGTAGGTGCGAAGCGAGCGGCGAAGATAAAGGAAGAAGCAAAAAGTTTTAGCCTTAGAAAGCCGTAAAAGAAATAAAGAACATTTGAGGTAATAAAAATGGGAGAAGAGATAGAACTTGTATTTGATAAGTATCGAACTGCGGGAAGGATTCTGGCAGAGGTAAGAGAAGAGGCGAAAGCGAGAATAGAAGAAGGGGTTTTATTATTAGATGTTGCGGAATTCGTTGAGAACCGCATAAGAGAAAAGGGAGGGGAACCCGCATTCCCGTGTAATATATCGAGGAACGAGGAAGCGGCACATGCTACACCTGCGATAGACGACAAGGCGGTCTTTGGCACGGAAATTGTGAAACTTGATATTGGTGTTCATGTAGACGGTTATATAGGCGATAGTGCAGTGACAATAGATTTAAGTGGTAAGAACGATGGGCTGGTGAAAGCGTCCGAAGCGGGGTTAAACGCTGCGATAAAGATAATTCGTGACGGTGTAAGCACAGTTGAAATAGGTGAAGCAATCGAGAACGCTATAAGAGAACATGGATATAAACCCATCGTTAATCTCACAGGACATGGTCTCACGAGATATGATGCCCATGCGGCACCGGCAATACCAAATGTAAAGCATAAAACGGGCGTAGTATTAAGGGAGAACGAGGTTGTTGCAATAGAGCCATTTGCAACGGATGGTGTAGGTAAAGTAGCAGAGCATGGAAGTGCGGAGATATATAGCCTAATAAAAGCGAAGCCGGTCAGGATAAAAGAGGCGAAGAAGCTGTTGGAAGAGATAAAGAAATATCACGAGTTGCCATTTGCTAAGCGATGGCTGCCAAGAGAGCGGCTAGATTTAGCATTCCGAACGTTAGAAAGCACAAGAGGCATATTAAGAGCGTACCCGATATTAAAAGAAGAAGGGGATGGTTTAGTTTCTCAGACAGAGCATACGTTAATAGTGAAAAAGGAAGGTTGTGAAGTGACCACAAAATTACCATAGGCGAATATATTTCTTTCCTCTTTAGTAAAGGTTCTTCCGATTTTTGTAAAAGATAGAGAGTTTTATGATAGAAATAGACGGCTCAGTTGGTGAGGGTGGCGGGCAGATAATAAGAACTGCAATTGCTCTTGCGGCAGTAACAGGAAAAGAAGTTGAAATAAAGAACATAAGAGCAGATAGGCCGAAACCAGGGCTTTCAGCACAGCATTTGCATGCTGCGAAAGCGGTGGAGAAACTGTCGGGCGGTGTGACAGAGGGGCTGGAGTTGCGTTCTTCACGGTTGAAATTCTCGCCTGCGGAGTTAAAAGGATTTGTTGGTGAAATAGATATAGGCACTGCAGGAAGCGTAACGTTATTACTGCAAGCTCTTATACCAGTTGCGCTTTTTGCCGATCGCGAGACGATTGTGCGTATAAAAGGTGGAACCGATGTTAAATGGTCTCCCCCGATTGATTTTTACACTAATGTGTTTCTCAAAGCGATTCGTGAGATGGGCTGTGATGTGCAACTAAGCTTGAAGAGGCGGGGATATTATCCCAAGGGGGGCGGATTAGTGGAAGCGAGGATAGCTCCTTCGCATCACATGAAAGGAATTGTTTTTACGGAGCGAGAAAGAGGAGGGGCCGTAAAAGGAGTTTCTCATTCTTGTGGTCTCCCCTCTCATGTTGCCAAAAGACAGGCGAAAGCTGCGGAAAGGAGATTGCATGAATACGATACAGCGATAGAAATAGAGATAGAAGAGGGAGGGGAGAGGACGACTGGCTGTGGCATAACTTTATGGCGTGGCTACAAAAGTGGTAGCGCAGTGGGAGCGAGAGGAAGAAGAGCGGAACTCGTTGGCGAAGAAGCGGCAAGAGCGTTTTTGAAGGTGTCCGAATCAGCATCAACTGTTGATGTCCGCCTTGCCGATCAGCTTATTCCTTACATTGCGCTCGCAGACGGTAAATCAGAGATGAGTGTTATAGAGGTGACAGGGCATCTTGAAACGAGCATGTACGTGACGAAGAAATTTTTGGATGTTGAATTTGAGATAGAGAAGGGGGACGTGTTCGTGATCAGGAAGGGTGGGGCGTAATTACT